>DATGXG010000058.1 GCA_035299085.1 Bacteroidales bacterium
AAAGACTGTCCCGGCTATTACCATCATATCCGCTTCACGGGGTGTACCACGGATGACTTCACCTCCGAAGCGTGCCAGGTCATAGCGGCTTGTGATGGATGTTGCCATTTCAACAAAGCAACAGGATAATCCAAAATTGAAGGGCCATATTGAATTTTTCCGGCCCCAGCCAATCATATCTTCGAGCCGGGTGAGAAAAACAGACCGGTTAACAGCTTCTTCGTTTGATTTATTTACCTGATAGGAATCACTTAATGTGTAGTTCATTTGCGGTCCTGGTTTTCATTTTCATGTGCCTGAGAATTTTTTTGCCCTGCGGGCCAAAATCCAGTGATCCGATACCGATTTCATAAATGAGTACCGCAATCAGAATGCCAATAAACACAAGAATTCCAAGGTAGCCGGCAAGACCGAGCTCCCTGAATGAAACAGCCCACGCAAGAATGAACACTGCGTCGAGATCAAAAATGACGAAAAATATAGCGATGAGATAGAAATGCGATGAGAAACGGAGCCGTGCATTTCCTGTTGGCGGAATGCCGGATTCGTAGGGTTCAAATGTCTGTTTTTCCTTGTGTTTTTCGCCCAGCAACCATGAAAGGCCGATCATAATGAAAACTATAAGGAAAACAATCCCCGCATAAACAAGAAAAGGTTGAAATATAACGGGTTGGGATGATGGCATGGTTTCAGGCAACCGGTGTTTTAGATGCCGGTTGTTTCAGTAACACCCCAATAATAAAAAGGTTAAAAAAGAATGTGCTAATATGCTAATGTGGCAATGTGCCAATGTAGCAATGTGCGAACCGAACTGAAGTCCTGGTCAATTCATTAGCACATTAGCACATTATCACATTAGCACATTATCACATTAGCACATTAGCAAATTACATTAATATCCCGTCCACTTGCTGAAGTCGTACTTCTTAAAGGCATCACAGCGTGAGCAGAGGAGGATTTTGTCGCGTTCCCCCTTATCAAGCAGTTGCCTGAATTTCTGGTTGGGGTTGCCAAGCCATATTTCTTCAACGGTCTGGTGATTCACATCCCCTACAATTCCCCTGGCAAAGGCATCCCAGCAGCAAAGAACTGCCCTGCCGTCAACCATGAAAAACATTTCATTTTTAATCTTCGGACATGGCGCCCTGAAACAATCCGTCTGCCCGCTCCATGGCCAGTCGTACAACTGTGTAATGGTGGCCTCGTCAGCAAATTGTTTCCAGAAATTCACAAAATCTTCCTGCTCGCTTTTGGTAATATCCAGGTCGATCATTCTTACCTCAACATGGCATTTGCTGCCCAGGCGGTTCCTTTCTTTGATGAACTCCTGGACGTTGCTCACTATTTTGGTGAACTTGCCTCCCCGGCCGCTCTTTTTGAACGTCTCCTCGGTGAAACCGTCAATGCTGAACCGCACCCAGTCGATACCTGCCTGAAGGGCTGCAGATATGTCAAACTTGGGATGAAAATTGCCGTTTGAATTAAACTCAATTTTCGCCGTTTCGTCTTTCTTAATATACCGGATCACTTCGGGGATCCTGAGGTCAACGAAGGGTTCATTAATCATGAAAGGCCTGTAAATCACCGCTCTGCTGCGTGATTCATCAATAATTTTCTTCCAGATATGATCTTCCATGTAATCAGGTCCGCGTTCCATTTCTTTATGAGGACAGAAAACGCAATTGCTGTTACATACCACTGAAGTTTCGATCTGAATATATTTAGGAAAGGGTACCATATAATTTTTTTAATGTGTTCATTATAATATCGGTCGCGCCGATGTTGTTGTAAATGAGGTTTTTAGCCTTTTCTCCCATGGAGTTACGCAATAACCGGTCCTGTATAAGCAATAATGCCTTATCGTAAAATTCCTGTTCGTTATCAATGGTAAACGCAGCGCCGATCCTAAGCAATTCACCGGCTTCATATGAATTGAGATAGTTGGGGCCAAATATGACAGGCTGTTCGAACACAGCAGGTTCCATCACATTATGTATACCCTTGCCGAAACTGCCGCCAATATAGGCTATGCTCGTTTGCCTGTAAAGCCGGGCCAGCATTCCGATTGTGTTGAAAATGACAACCCGGGCGTCAGTTTTGCCGCTGGCGTAAAAAGATGTATACCGCTCTGTGGTTATTCCGGCTTCTTCAAAAACGGATTCAATATCGCGAAGATGGTTTTCCTGGAGTTCATGGGGTACAATGATCACCTGCAGGGTTGTAAACCGCTCGCAAAGCCTTACAAGCGCAGGCAGTACATGTTTTTCATCAGCAGGCCATGTGCTTCCTGCAATGAATATTACATCCTGTCGATCCCTGAAAACCGGAACATCTCCTTCATTTTCAGCTTTCACGCCCCGGTTGTACACGTGGTCATACCTTGTATCTCCCGCGATCGTGTATTTCGATTCATCAGGCACCATAACCTGGAAACGCCGTTTATCATCCTCTGATATCGGAAAAATGTGTGATATGCGATTGTAAACAAGCCTGTTAAATCCTTTTGATATTCCCTTGTCCCGTCCCGAATCAGCCGAAAGTGTGGCTGATGAAACCACCATGGGAATTTTGAGCAGTGAAGCGATCATCACGTGATTCGGCCATATATCAAATTTTGAAATGATCCAGAGTTCGGGTTTCAGCATTTTGAAAAGGCGCCTCGCTGCAAATACTGAATCAAGCGGAAGGTAAAACTTAAGATCCACCTGGGGCGGATTTTTGGCGAATTTATAACCCGATGGGGAATAGAAAGACACCATAATAAACAGCTGCGGATTTTCCGCTTTCATCTTCTCAATGATGGGAAGCGCCTGAAGCCATTCACCTGCCGATGTACAGTGGAACAGTATTCTTTTGCGGTTCCCGGCCCTTGTGATATCCATTGCAAGCTTGCGGAACTGGTTTCTGCGAGCCTTAAGTCCTTCTTTGATTTTGGCATTGAAAAGTGATCCGATCCAAAACCCGATGTAAATAAGGGGAACCACAATCAAGTTATACAATACCAACCAGATCAATGACATAGTCTGCAAGTTTAAGTTAAATAATTCAAAGCAGCATTAATCACTCTTTCAGAAGGAATATCATTCATGCATCTGAAATGCCCCCTGGGGCAATGATCTAATCCGTTATGCGTGCAAGGCCTGCATGAAACTTCCGTTTCAATTACGGTGCTTTTTTCAGGTACCGGGAAATAACCCAGTTCCCGGGTTGTAGGGCCGTAAATTCCTACAACCGGTATCTTCTGCGATTGAGCAAGGTGCAACAGACCACTGTCATTTGCAATCACCAGGTTACTCAACCCGAGCAGGGCGGCGGATTCTGAAAGTGACATGGTCCCTGCCATATTTACAACATCGTGTCCTGCCGAGATGGCAATTCTTTCACAAAGCTCCTTGTCTTCGGGCCCGCCATGCACAATTACAAAGGCTTTCTTATTATCAGCCAGGTACCGGGCTGTTTCAATGAAGCCTTCGGGCTTCCATTTCTTGTTAAAATAGGTAGCGCTAGGACAAATAATTACAAGAGGCCTTTTAAAATCAAAACCTGCTGAAACAAGCCTGTTCCTGACGGTTTCAATTTTTGCCGGATCTACGCTGATCTCGGTGCCTTTTCCGTCATAAGCGACTCCGAATGGCTTTACCGAATCAAAATACCGTTCATATACGGGTTTAATCCTGGCGTACAAGTTAATTTTGAACCATATCAGCAGGGTTCTTTTGAAGATCAGTTTCCTGTACGACGATATCCTCCGGACTCCTGAACCCATCCGTAAGTATCTTGATCTCCAGTTCTTATGAATGTCAATATATAAATCAAATTTCCTGCTTTTCAGAAGCGATTTGATATCCTTTAATCCTTTGACCCCGTCTTTCTTACTGAAGGTGATCAGTTCATCAATGTATGGACTCTGGGTTAACAGCTCTTCATACTGCTTCTTTATTATAAACGTAACATGGGAATTCGGGAAGGCGGTTTTCAGCGATCTGAGAAGTGGCGTGGTGAGAATGATATCACCAATAGAACTAAGCCTTACAACAAGTATTTTACCAAATTCTGCCAAGAGTGTAATTTCAAGAAGAGAGGCAAAAGTATAAATTTTCAGAACACCGGCAATGAATCACGTTTTATTCGCGAATTACTTTTACTTCACCGTTGACTCCCAGTTTAATAATACCAGAAGGCTTGCCCTGTTTCTTATCATCTTGCCTGTGCTTTACAACATAATCAACCTGACTCACAATCTCAGGGCCGATCTTTGAAAAATCCGCCGGCCAAGGCTTTCCGCTGATATTTGCAGAGGTGGATACAACGGGTCTTTTCAATGAACGCACAAGCTTCCGGCAAAATTCATCATGTGTGATCCGGATTCCTATGGAACCGTCTTCCGCCAGAAGGTTTTTGGCCAGTTGTTGAGCCCCGGGATAAATAATGGTGAGGGGTTTGTCAGTGACTTCAATAATATTCCAGGCAATATCAGGCACCTGTTCTACATATTCAGGTAGTTTATCAGGAGAATCAAGGATTACAAGCATGCTCTTTTCATCAGTTCGTTGCTTGATCGCATAGATCTTGCGAACAGCTTCTTCGTTTGTGGCATCGCAACCCAATCCCCAGATGGTGTCGGTAGGATAGAGTATGACGCCTCCTTTCTTCAGAAAATCAACAGCTGTTTTGATTTCTTCATCCATTCTGCAATACTTTTTTATAAACCTGCATGATGTTGGTGGTTACCTTATCCGAATCAAAATTTCTGGCCTGACGATATCCTTCAACAATCATCTTTTGCTGAAGATCACTGTCGTACAATACTTTTTTAATGGCAGCTGCCATTTCCTCCACATTGTTGGGGTCAACATACAGTGTGAATTCACCACCGACCTCTGTCATTGAACTGGCTTTTGATGTGATAACCGGTATTTTCGAATAAAGGGCCTCAAGTACCGGAATGCCGAATCCTTCAAATATCGAAGGATACACAAACAGGTCGGCAAGCTGGTAAATGCCCGGGAGATCCTGGTTCTGCACCACATCGCAGAAGATGATGTTGATGAGGCTGTGCCTTTCAATGAATTCAATGATCTTGTTCAGATATGGCGTAGGCTTTCCGATCACGACGAGCGGAATATCGATCTTACCATAGTGCAGGGCTTTGATAAGAGTCAGCAGGTTCTTTCTTTCTTCAATGGTTCCCACATACAGAATAAAGGACTTAGGCAGGAGGTACTTCATCCGCAAAATTTCTTTTTCAATAAGGGGAACTTCATTATTGAAAACCGGGTTGCACCCCTGGTAAACCACGTCGATTTTTTCGGGCGAAATGTGGAAGAATTCAACCACATCTTCTGCTGTCTGCTGACTTACTGCAATGATCCGGTCAGAAATGTCGCACGCATATTTGAATTTGCGCTCGTAAATGGTCCTGTCAATGAGCTTATACATGTGAGGCAATCGCAGGAAGATAAGATCATGGATGGTTACAACCGACAGAACCTGCTTTTTAGGGAAATTATAGGGGAGTTCGTGGCTTAGCCCGTGAAAAATCTGGATCCTGTCGTCGGGCAATTGTTTTGACATGGCGAAGGATCTCCAGTACGAACGAAAGATGCGGTGTGTCAGTTTTTTGGGCGTCTCAATACGGATCGACGGATCATGGGGATCAAATAATTCCTCGTTGAGACCGGGAGAATAAAGTACATATTCATTATCAGGGTAAAATTCTGTAAGTCCCTGAATCAGGTTGCGGCTGTAACTTCCAAGGCCGCTTTTGTTGAAAAACGCTCTTTTTGCGTCAAAACCTATTCGCATACTTAATTTTCTATCTTTATATCTTTGATATTCAACTGGATTGTTGTATTTCCCCTGAAATTGTTCTCAAACAGGGTATATGCTATATCAAAAGAAGTGCCTTTTTTAATTCGTGAAAGATGGCTGGCCTGGTTGAATGCGATAGCGCGATAAACTGTAAACGGGTTTTCCTCCTGGATCAATCCAAGCTGCAGGTGTTCAGTGTCGGCCCCTACAAGCCTGGCATAGCCATTGTCCGAAACATTTTCAGCAAAAAAAACAGGGGATGTATTCTCAGGACCGAATGGTTCAAACTGTTTCAGAATTCTGAGCAGTTTGGGAGTTATATCTTTAAAATTAAGTTCGGCATCAATTTCAACCTGTGGTATCAGCAGCTCAGGCGTAACCGTATTCCTAACCACTTCTTCAAAACGGTCACGGAATTTTTGAAGGTTATCTGTCTTAAGCGTAATGCCGGCTGCATACATATGTCCGCCAAAACTCTCGAGCAAGTCGGAACATTCGTTGATGGCCGAATACAGATCGAATCCCGGAATTGACCTTGCCGAACCGGTTGCATGTCCGTTTGATTCGGTAAGAATGATAGTCGGCCTGAAATAGCTTTCAATGAGCCTTGAAGCAACAATTCCCACCACTCCCTTATGCCACCCGGGGTTGAACAGCACAGTCGAAAATTTATACTTATCCATCCGCGCTATTTCGATCAGTGCCTCCTCGGTAATTGTTTTATCTATATTACGGCGGGTAAGGTTATGCGAATTAACTTTTTCGCAATGCAGTGCGGCCTCATCAGCCTTTTCCGACACAAGCAGTTCAACAGCCTGTTTACCCGATTCAATACGACCGGCTGCATTAATCCTTGGGCCAATTTTAAATACAATGTCGTCAATTGCAATATTCTTATCGGTCAGACCTGCAATGCATATAATCGATTTCAATCCGACGCAAGGATTTTCATTGAGCTTCTTAAGCCCGTGAAAGGCAAGTATCCTGTTTTCACCTGTAACCGGAACGATATCCGATGCAATACTTACAGCCAGCAGGTCAAGAAACTGGGCAACCTCACCGAATGGTATGTTATTTTTAATTGTAAAAGCCTGTAAAAGCTTAAAGCCTACGCCGCAACCCGACAGGTGATGGAATGGGTAGGTTTCATCAGGTCTTTCAGGATCCAGTACGGCTATAGCATCGGGGAGGCTGGGACCCGGGTTGTGATGATCGCAGATAATGAAATCGATGCCATGATCCCTGGCATAAGCAACCTTTTCAACAGCCTTGATGCCGCAGTCGAGCGCAATGATAAGGCTCATTCCATGACTGATGGCATAATCCACACCTTTGAATGATACTCCGTAACCTTCGGTATAACGGTCGGGGATGTAATAATCGGTTTTATCAGTAAAATTCCGGAGGAACGAAATCATCATGGCCACCGAAGTGGTACCATCTACGTCATAATCACCATATACCAGTATCTTTTCGTCGTTTTTCAGGGCCAGTTCAAGTCGCCCAACCGCCTTATCCATATCTTTCATAAGGAAAGGATCATGCAGCGAAGCCAGATCGGGCCTGAAGAAGGCTTTTGCCTGGTCAAAGGTTTTAATGCCCCGCTGAACAAGCAGCGTGGAAATTACCGGATCAACAGTAAGTTCATCTGCCAGTTTTTTGATTTCACTTGCATAACCGTTCTCCTTAATTTTCCACGCCCGGTTCGTCATTTTGATATGCAGGTATTAACAATACTTCTTCCTAAATCCACCGTATCAGATTGATATCCTGCCTGTGCGCCAGATTTTCATTTCTGGGAAAAATCCGGATACCGTAGCTAAAGGTACCCGCCTGATTTATAGTGACTTTAAGAGAATATTGCGCTTTATCTGCATCGGAACGGTCCAGTTTGAATTCGTGCTTCTGGATCAGTCTTTCACCGTTTTCGGTAATTACAAGTTCCACTCCTATATCCGACGCGGATATCTCATTGAGATCAAGTATTACCTTCCCGGAATAGGTACGATCCATTTCATACAATTCGGCACCGTTCTCAAACATGGAACATTCAACCACATTGATGTTCTTCCATGCCCTCTTGATTCTTTTCTTCCATGACGAAAAGCGTTTCACCCTTGCAAAATCATCTTTCTCCATCAGTTGTGATCTTTCAAAGAGCTTACTGTAGAAGCGCTGGTTGTAATCATGCAGCATCCTGCTGGTCACAAAGTGAGGGGCTATGGAAGCAATGGTATTCTTCATCATTCTCACCCAGTTCTCGGGAACATCGGATTTATTCCTGTCGAAAAATGCAGGGATTACTTCCTGTTCGAGCAATGAATAAATGATTTCAGCGTCCAGGTCGTCCTGGAGACCGGAATCTTCATATGTGGTTTCATTGGTGAGGGCCCATCCGGCATCAGGCTGATAGCCTTCAACCCACCATCCGTCGAGCACGCTGAAGTGCAATGTTCCATTCACAACAGCCTTTTCACCGCTGGTTCCGGATGCCTCAAGAGGCCTCGTAGGCGTGTTAAGCCAAACGTCGGCGCCCTGGACAAGGGTTTTAGCCAGGTTGATATCGTAATTCTGAAGGAACACGATCTTTCCGAGGAATTCAGGTCTCTTCGAAATATCAATGATCATCCTGATCAGGTCCTGTCCTGCTTTATCATTGGGATGTGCTTTTCCTGCAAAGATGAGCTGAACAGGCTTTCCGGGAATATTCAGAATCTGGGCCAGTCTTTCCGTGTTTCTGAACAACAGGTACGCCCTTTTATAGGTGGCAAATCTCCTGGCAAAGCAGATAGTGAGGGCTTTATCGGATAACTGGCGGTTTATGGCTACAATCCTTCTTGGATCCTCATGCCTTTTAACCCAGTTTTCCTTGAACCGGTCCTTTATGGTGTTGATGAGTTTTGATCTCAGTTTCTGCTTTATTTCCCACAACCGGGCATCAGGAACCGCATAAATCTTTTCCCAGTAATCGGTATCGGAAAGATTGTTTTCGAATCCTTCACCGAACGATTCACGGTATAATTTCTTAAGGCTCTTAGCCGTCCAGGTGGCATAATGGATTCCATTGGTCACATAGCTGATGTGAAGCTCTTCGGGTAAATAGCCCGGCCAGAGTTTTGAAAACATCTGCTGTGTTACTGTTCCGTGTATCATGCTCACGCCGTTCATCTGCTGCGACAGGTTGGCAGCCAGGTAGCTCATATTGAACTTCTCGCCCCATGCATTGATGTTCGAGCGTCCAAGGCTCATCAGTTCATTCCAGCTTATTTTCAGCCTGTCGGGATAATGACCGATATACTGCCGTAACAGGTTTTCATCGAATTCGTCATGACCTGCTGGAACAGGTGTGTGTGTTGTGAACAGGGTTGAACTCCTGACAATCTCTTTGGCTTCGGCAAATGACAGGTTATTTTGCTGTATATATTTGCGCATGCGTTCAAGTGCAATGAAAGCACTGTGACCTTCGTTACTGTGATACAGGTCGAAATTCACGCCGATGGCATCAAGGGCTCTTATTCCGCCAATACCCAGCAGGAGCTCCTGTTTAAGCCTGTTTTCGTTATTTCCGCCATACAGGTTATGTGTTACACTGCGATCTTCATCGGTATTCCCTTTAAAGTCGGTATCAAGAAGGTATAGCGTTACACGTCCGACCATCAGCTTCCAGATACGGGCAAGCATATGCCGTCCTGGCAAAACAATGGATATGGTTATAAAATTACCGTTGTCATCTTTCAGCGGTCTTACCGGAAGTTTTGAAAAATGCTGGTAATCGTAATTGGCTTGTTGTTCACCACGGGTTGTGATCATCTGGGCGAAATAGCCGTACCGGTAAAGCAGGCCTATACCTGTTATATTCACCCGCCTGTCGCTTGCCTCTTTCAGGTAATCGCCTGCCAGTATACCAAGTCCGCCTGAATAGATCTTGAGTGAGTTATGGAATCCGTATTCCATACTGAAGTATGCAATACGTGGCCCGGTTTTATCCAATTCATCGGACATATATTCCTGGAAACGGTTGTAAACACGGTCAAGTTTTTCGGTGAATTCCGGGTTTTTACTCATTTCAACAAGCTGACCATATTTAACCTGTTCAAAAAGTATCGCGGGATTCTGATCGCATTTCTGCCAGATCTCTGGATCAATGGATTCAAACAATTCCTGTGCTTCATCGTCCCACGACCACCAGAGGTTTTCGGTTAGCTTGCCGAGTTTAACCAGTTCGTCAGGTAATTTCGATTTAACGATTATTTTTTTCCACGATGGTTTGATTTCGGCCGGAGGAACAAACTCAGGCTGAATTTCACTGGGTCGTTCTTCAATTTTTACAAAACGGTCAATCCGCTTAGCTACCTCCTGCAAGGCATGGTTATAGGCCTTTTTATAATACTGAATGAGGCTGTTCCATAAAACCTGTTTTGAAGTGTCAAGTGCATTGGCACGGGCCGAACTCATCAGGTTTTCGTCGAGTCCGCATTTTTTGAGAACTGCAGAAACGATGTTGGTCACCACTTCATGATCGTTATCGTCGGTTCGGGGGATTACGTCCACGCTTTCTTTGGCATCGGGCAGCATTTCATTTATCCAGCTGCCAAAACCTGCAAGGGTGGTAGTGATGGTGGGAACCGAAAAGGCAATGCTTTCGAGAGGAGTATACCCCCAGGGCTCGTAATATGACGGGAAAACTGTGAGGTCAAAACCTATCAGCAGGCTGTAATAGGGAATATTGAATACACCGTCATAGCCATTCAGGTATGAAGGTACAAATATGACTTTTACCTTATCATTTGGTCCGTTGGTTAATCCGGCCTCCCTGATCCTTTTTAGAATCGGATCCCATTCAGCGTCATGAAGGTTATGTGTGAGGTATTTCGAGCCAATGGCCCCGTCATCCGTGAGTTTGCCACTCAGCAAATCTTTCCTTGCTCCATAGTGGTTAGCCGGGATAAACAGGTAGGCTATGATATCACGGTTAAGTTTTTCCGATTTGTTGAGTACGCCCAGGGAATCAATGAACAGGTCAATCCCTTTGTTTTTAAACTCATAACGACCGCTTGTGGCAATCATGAATACGTTCTCGTCAAATTTTCTCTCGAGCATGATCTCTGCCGTATTCAGCAGTTTTTCCCTTCCTTTTTTCCTGAGGATATCGAATTCGGCGCCAACCGGCACAAAGCTGTCCTCAAAACCATTGGGAGTTACAAGCGTTACCTCTTTTTGAAGAAACTGTGTACATTCCTGTGCCGTAATTTCACTTACCGTTGTAAATGCATCGGCGTTCTGCGCTGACAGCTTTTCAGCCGACTGTTTGGATATGATGTTGAATTCCCTGGCTACTTCTTCGGCATTATAGCTTTGCAGGTTTTTGTAAAGAGGCCTGTTATTGCCTGCAAGTGCTCTTCCGAGAGCGGTGGCGTGGGTGGTAAACACGGTTCCCACCTGGGGAAGCCTGTCTTTTAAATAGAGTATCCCTGTACCGGTCATCCACTCATGGAACTGGGCTATGATCCGGTCATAGGTATTCAGGTTGAACTTGATGAAGCTTTCAATTACTTTGCCGGCTGCATAACCAAACAGCGCAGGCTCTACATAATCCCATTGTCCGGGAAGCGAATCAAGTTTATATTTTTCCCATAATTCAAAAAAGATCTTATCCTTTTCAGCAAAGTAATTCGAAAAATTCAGCACTATGGCAATAGGATACCGGTTAATATTCCATCTTCCTATTTTTACATAGAGGCCTTCTGATTCAGCCTGTTTTTTCCAGGCACTGAAAAGTTGAGGATCTTCAATGAATTCAGGATTAGCGTCTGATTCATCCTTTATCAGATCAGGACCTATCAGAATAAGATTATTCTGAAGCTCGTTGATCATTGTAAGCGCTTTGGTGGCAATAACTGTGTGAATTCCTCCAACTTTATTGCATACTTCCCAGCTTACTTCAAACAGATAGTCGGGAGTCAATAAATCTTTACTCATACATTAATTTTAAGAAACGTGGGTCAGGGTTAGAACCAAAAAATCGGGAGCTAAAATACAATTAGTATTTACTTTTTCACTGTTTTCGCCGATTTTGTTTTTGGCTTTTTACCGGATGCTTTTGGCGCTTTCGCGGGTTTTGCGGCTGTTTTGGTCGTTTTTTTAACAGTTGTTGCAGCGGGTTTTTTATTTTTTGCAGGTGTACCTGCCTCTTTTGCCACTGCCGAAATTTTTGATTTAGTCGACTTCAGCCGCTTGAGTTCCGATTCATACTTCTGAATCAGTTCATCTTTCTCGTTGATCACCTGTGTCAAACTGGCGATATCCTGGTCGGTTCTGCTTTCAGGCGCTGCGGCGTTCACTCTAAGGATAAAATCACTCAGTACGTTCATATAGTTGATATAGGCATCGTACGGTGTTTCATAAGGATTGTAATAGGCCTGGGTGGCACCTGCGGTGAAGAATTTGGTCGACATGAAGTAGAAATGGTCGCTCGACTGGAGATAACGCCAGTCTTTTTTCAATTTCTCATCCTGGCAGCGATTTACCTTATCCGTTATTGAATAAAGACGGTTAAACGCATCGACCTGTAGTTCGTTTCCGAGCCATGCAGTAAGGTCGCGTTCTTCATCTGCCCAGCTGATCGGGTAGGGAACGCTGATTGTTGAAACTGGCAACAGTTTTTCAGCAATTTCCGACGGTGTGCTGAAACTAAAGTTAGTCAGTTTATAAACCACCTTGGGAAGTGCTTTCAGGAACTCAAAAATTCCCGATTCCATCCACTGGTGTTCTCCAAAGGTTTCATAGTCGAGGAACAGGTTTACCGTTTCCTCTTTTTTATCAAGTTTCTTTAACCAGTCAGCAAATTTCTCCGCTGTCAGCGGGTATTCCGACCATCCCTTGTTTGAAAAACGGAAGGCAATGTCATCACTCATCCTGAAATTGCGCAGGAGTATTTTAAGCCGGGGATTGATTGAATTGCAATACAGGTAATTCGGGCTTTTCCAGCCCAGCACATGCTTTGCACCTTCGGTGAGCATGGCACTGAAACCCATTTCGGCCACATCGGCTCCTATACGGTCGGAATATACAAGCTCGGTGTTGCGGAACACTTTGGGTTCCACGCCGAATAAATTTTTTATTTTTTCACGGTGTTCATTTACCTGCTTTTTGAATTCTTCCTTGTTTTTAAGGGCAACAAGCGAATGAGAGTAAGTTTCTGAAAGAAATTCAACCGAGCCTGTTTTCGCCAGTTTTGCGAAGCTCTCGATCACTTCAGGAGCATAAAGTTCAAGCTGGTCAAGGGCTACTCCAGATATGGAAAAAGCTACCTTGAATTGTGACCCGAATTCTTTAATGATTTGACCGATTACCTTATTGGCCTGCAAAAAGCTCCTTTCTGCTATCCTTGAAATGATCGATTCATTCAGGTAATCATCGTAGTAGTAATGGTCATTTCCTATATTGAAAAAACGGTATCTTTTCAACCTGAATGGTTGATGGATCTGGAAGTACAGGCAAATCGTTCTCATGCTCAATATTATAAAGTTCGGTTAATTCAGCACTGTCAGGTAAACATCCTTTACCTTCTGAGCGGCATATTCCCATTTGAGGTTATCCACCTCGTTGCGGGCATGTTTCTTAAACATATCGGGCAAACCGTCATATTTGAGTATCCCGTAGATAGCATCGGCCATTGCATGGATATCCCAGAAATCAACTTTAATGGCATACTGGAGGATTTCAGACACTCCTGATTGCCTTGAAATGATCACAGGTACATTGGATTGCATGGCCTCAAGAGGCGAAATTCCGAAGGGCTCGGAGATGGAAGGCATGACATACACATCGCTGAGTGAAAACATATTATGAACATCATCGCCTTTAAGGAACCCGGTAAAGTGGAACCTGTCGCCTATTTTTAGCGTGGCTACACGCCAGATCATACGATTGAGCATATCACCGCTTCCTGCCATAACAAACCGCACATTCTTCATTTTCTGGAGAACCAGGTGTGCGGCTTCGATAAAATACTCGGGACCTTTCTGAAGTGTAACACGGCCCAGGAAGGTCACGATCTTATCGTCAATGCTTCTTCTCATTTTCTGAAGCTCACGGTCTTCAAGGGGCTCAACGGCATTGTGAACGGTGAAAACCTTATCGGGATTGATGCCGTATTTTTCAATAATTATGTTCCTTGTAAGATTGCTTACGGCTATTACCCTGTCGGCCATTTCCATGCCGGCCTTTTCAATATCATACACCCCGGGGTTTACACTGCCCCCGCTCCTGTCGAAATCGGTGGCGTGAACATGAACTACAAGAGGCTTACCCGATATAACCTTGGCAGCGATACCGGCCGGATAGGTAAGCCAGTCATGGGCGTGGATGATGTCGAATTTATTTTTGTACGCAATTACTGAAGCTACAACGGCATAATTGGCAATTTCCTGGAACAGATTCTTGCCGTATCCCCCGCTGAAACTCAGCTTCCCCGAGAAGGATGACTTGATCAGGTATCTCGATTCGGCCGTGGCTTCTTCGGTGAGCTTCTCATATTCTTCGGGAGTTGAATAAGCACGCAGCGATGAGCCAACTTCAATGAAACGCATCTTTTTGAAGAAGGTGGAATAATCAATCAGCCTGTCGCTTACAACCACATCACCGGCATTGATAATGCTGACTTTACTTGTATCTTCATCACCATAAGCTTTTGGAACAACGAACAGTATGTCATCAACACCCACACTGTATAATCCTTTCGTCAAACCATAGCATGCAGTTCCAAGGCCCCCGGAAATATGGGGCGGGAACTCCCAGCCAAACATCAATACGCGCATAGTCAGATCAGTGGTTAGGATTTATAATTGAATTTACTTTTTATTCTGAGTCATCGATTCATACCTTTCAATAATTCTTAACAGCGCGGCCACACTCCAGGCCTGCGATATGGCACCCCTAGCCCGGTGAGGCGGATCGCCGTCAAAAATCTCCGGAATGGTTCCGATTCCCAGTTCGGTCATAACCGGTTCAAAGCCGTTGATCAGGTTTTCAAGGAATCCAAGTCCGCTTTCCTTATGAAGGTTCATATACGCTTCGCAGAAATGCTCAAGCAGCCAGGGCCAAACGGTTCCCTGGTGATAAGCCAGGTCACGCTGTTCCTGTGTACCTTTATATATGCCTTTATAATTTTCATTCGTCGGGGAAAGTGTCCTTAATCCTCTCGGGGTGAGCAGATCCCGTTCTATCAGGTCCAGAACCGATTTCTTCATTTCAGGAGTCAGCATGGAATGTTCCATCGAAACGGCAATCACCTGGTTGGGCCTGATCGACCAGTCCTTCGACTTGTAATCAACCACATCGGCGAGATAGCCTTTTTTCGGATCCCAGAACATGGCAAGAAACGATTCATGTGCCTTCTGCGGTATTACTTCCCATTCTTTCACAAACTCCTCATCTTTTGCCCTCTTCGCAAGGTCAAGACTGAACATGATGGCGTTATACCACAATGCATTGATCTCTACCGGAAACCCTATGCGCGGTGTAACCGGTTTCCCGTTCACTATGGCATCCATCCAGGTCAGTGCCTTTCCCGGTTCACCGGCAAAGATGAGCCCGTTGTCATGCATTTTTATATTAAACGAAGTTCCGTTACGGAATGCTTCGAGAACCGATTTCATGGCTTTCCCGTAATTCCTCCAGATCGTGGTATAGGTTTTAACCACCTTTGTATATTGCTGAATAGCCCAGAAAAACCAGAGCGGTGCGTCAACCGAATTGAAGGCTGCATTTTCCTCACTGCCGATATTGGGAAATAGCCCGTTATGGAGTTTGCCAACCTGAGTATCGATAACATCCTTGCAGGTAGCCGTATCGCCTATAGCCAGGGTCAGGCCGGGAAGCGAAATGAATGTATCGCGACCCCAGGTACCAAACCATGGAAAACCCGCGATTATTTCGGCGGATTTATTCTTCTTAACAAAAAATTGTTGTGCCGAATTGATGAGGCAATGCTTGAAACTGTCGCGTGGAGTTCTTTTCGACTGTTCAAGGGTATATTTTCTTTTCAGCTGCTCGGGGTTGGCTTTTACAGTGCCCGCCGAGAATATGATCACATCACCTTTGCGTGCATCAAGTTCAAAATAACCCGGGACAAACAGATCTTCCTTAAAATCATACCCGCGCCTCAATTCCTTGTTGTACTCGATTCCATAATACCAGTCGGGAACCGGAACAAAATCCGCATGTTTTGAAAACTGCATGTGGAGGAAAGGATATCCGTCGTAAAGCCTTATTTTGGCCCCGTTGGGAATGAGAACAGCCTTTGTGTTGGCATATAAATTTGCTTTGCTAAGCTGATGCATGTTTCTGAAAGCAAGAAAAGGCCTGAACCGCAATTTGATCTGCACATCCGATTCCTTGATCGTGTAACGAATAAGCACCTGTTCTTCCTTTTCAACAAGAAGACTTTCCTTAACCATTACCACGCCACCCACACGGTAAACGATGGTGGGAGTGGGATCAGCCATAAAGTCGCGTACATACTTGTGTCCCCTCGGACTGTAAATATCACCCTGGTACTTATGTATCCCCAGGTTGAATTCATTCTCTCTTTCAATTATGGTTTCATCAAAAGAAGAGAGCAGCACATGGCGGTCGCCATCGAGATTTTCCACCGGAGCTACGAGCAGGCCGTGATACTTTCTTGTATTGCAATAAACTATTGTAGTGGAGCTGTATGATCCTGCACGATTGCTTCGTATAAATTCCTTGGTAAGCGAATATTCAAGGTTGATAAGCTGCGTCTTGTCGAACTTTAGGTAAGCCATTACAATAGGGATTTTAAGGAGGAAAAGGTATTAAAAATTATTGAGATAGTAAAACACGACGGAAAAGTTAATTTTTTCATTATCAAAACAAGGGAAGGTCTAAATTGTTGATCGAAGTTGCAATAATGTCAGGGAATAATATAAATTTGAAACGTGATTTTCATGCCATATGCGGAAACTTGTCCTTCTCAGCATCCTTGCCATTGTTCTGTTTTCCTGTTCACGTGAAAAAAAGAATTTTACGGTAGAAATCAGGGTGGACGGCGCAGGAAACGAAATGATTTACCTGGCACAACGCACGTTGACAGGAACGGTTGTTGTTGATTCAGCCGTACCGGATAAATCAGGCAAATATGTTGTCAAAGGTTATACACAACAACCTGATTTTTATGTACTGTATCACATCCCCCGAAATTACATTAACCTGATCATTCACCCGGGTGATGATTTCAAAGTACTTACAAGCGCCGCAGAATTTGATTTGAATTACCTGATCGAAGGTTCTAAAGATTCAAGGCTCATTCAGAAAATGGTGAACATGCAGCGCCGTACTCTTGAGAAAATCACCGAAATTAGTGACCAGTTTGAAAAAGCACAGGGTTCGCCTGATTTCCAGAAGATAAGAACTGAGGTTGACAGCACCTATGAAAGGATTTTCAATGAACATAAACAATTTTCAATCCAGGTAATCCGCGAAAACCCGGAATCACTGGCTACTCTAATGGCCCTATATCAGCAACTCGGGCGTAATACTCCCGTATTCGATTTTAAAAAGGATCTCTCATGGTATGAAACCGTTGATTCAAATCTTTCAAAGGTATACCCGAATTCACAGGCTGTAATTGACCTTGATCGCAAGGTTCATGAGTTGCGTGATGTGGTGAAATTTGAACCCGGTTCTCCGGCACCTGATCTTTCACTGCCTGACTCAACAGGAGCATCCAGAAAATTATCATCGCTCAGGGGCAAAAAAGTACTTCTTGTATTCTGGGCTTCCTGGTCAAGCCGGAGTGTGGATTTGTTACAGCAACTGGCAACGCTTACAAAAAAATCTTCCGGCAAGGTTGAATTATACCAGGTTTCTCTTGATAAAACAAGGGAATCATGGTTAAGCAGAGTGAACATTGTAAAATCGTCGGGCATTCATGTTTCCGATCTTAAATACTGGGATTCTCCCGTAGTTGATACATATCATATACAGAAACTTCCTGTATTGTATCTCCTGGATGAGAATGGGAAAATAGTCTCAAAGGATTTTGACATCAATTTGCTGCCCGAACTGATTAAGTGAGAATTATTCTGCTAGAGAAAGAACATAAAATACTTTTACACTGACATAAATACAGATGAGAAATTTACTAATCTTTCTATGCTGCGCGGCAGCTTTTACAGCCTGTTCAAAAGAACGTGTTTCAGTTTCAGGTAAAATTACAAACGCTGCTGACAGTATGTTGTATCTCGAAGAGGTCGGCGTATATAACACTGTAAAGGTTGACTCGGTTAAGCTCAGTAAAAACGGCCGTTTCAGCTTTCATTACAATGAAAAGATGTCAGGCTTTTACCAGCTCCGAATACCAAAGGATAAGATTATCGTATTTTTTCCGAACCCGGGCGAGAAGATTAAAATAACTGCCGACGCAAAAGATGTGGTTTCATCGGTTGAAGTTAGTGGTTCGCATGATACCGAGCAAATATCGAAGCTTATAAAAATGCTGAATGAAACCAGGGTAAGGCTTGATTCAGTTGCTGTAATATATGATAAAACTGAAGGTGATACGGCAAAAGAGGTCCTGAAAAAGAAGTATAACAGTATCCTTGAAAAGCACAGGCGGGCATCCATCGCTTACCTGCTTACTCATTACAACTCGTTGTCGAGCCTGTACGCCATTTACCAGCAGTATGCCCCGAACAATTATGTTTTCTACAAAACCACGGATCTTCAGTATTTCAAGATATTGACCGATTCGCTTACCAAATATCATCCGAAATCACCACATGTTGCTGCACTGAAGTCATTTTCAAACAGGCGGCTGAATGAACTTAAAACCCAGATGCTAATGGGAATGCCCGGAGTAAAAGTAAATCAGTTGCCTGAAATTGAGTTACCGGATTTTGCCGGTGACACCGTTTCTCTTGCCTCGCTGAAGGGCAAACTGGTGTTGCTTACGTTTTGGGTTTCGGGTAGCAACGATTGCGTAAACAATAACCTTGAACTGAAGAAAATTTACCAAAAATTCAGGAGCCGCGGATTTGAGATATTCCAGGTTTCATTCGACAATTCAGTTGAAGCATGGCAAAAAGCCGTCAGGTTTGACGAACTTCCCTGGGTTAGTGTGATTGAATCAGGAAATAATTCAGTACTGGCAGGAAACTACAATGTTACCGCCTTGCCTGCCAATTACCTGATCGACAGGGATAATGTTTCTATTCTGGCTAAAAATCTTACGCCTGACCAGCTGCAGGCAAAACTGCAGCAGATGAACTAACTCTTTACAGGGTGGCAGCAGGGAAAAATATATATTTTATTTCTGATCTTCATCTTGGACTTTATCCTCCGGAAAGAAGCACCAAACGGGAGCGAATTCTTGTCGACTGGCTCGACAGCATTAAAAACGATGCATCAGAACTGTACATGCTCGGCGATATTTTCGACTTTTGGCATGAATACAGGCATGTGGTGCCACGAGGATTTGTAAGGTTCCTTGGTAAACTGGCAGAGCTTTCCGATTCGGGAGTCCAACTTCATTTTTTTACCGGAAACCACGATATCTGGGTTTATGATTACCTTCCTGCCGAATTGGGTTTAAAAGTATACAGAGAAAGCATTACACGTACTATCAACGGAAAGCGGTTTTTCCTTTCTCATGGTGATGGGGTTGGCCCGTGGGAAACCGGTTATAAACTGATGAAATGGGCATTTACAAACCGGTTGCTTCAGTGGTTTTTTGCAAGGATACATCCCAATGCATCCATGGCGTTCGGAAAAAGGTGGTCAAAAAGCAGCCGGTATGCAAAGGGAATAATTGCTGAAGATTTTAAGGGTGAGGACAAGGAATACCAGATTATGTTCGCCCGGTCTGCCATTGCCAGGGACCATTATGATTATTTTGTATTTGGCCACCGCCATATTCCCTATGATATCAGGATCGCGGAAAACAGCCGTGTGATCAATCTCGGCGACTGGATCACGAATTTCACCTATGCAGTTTGGGATGGTACCGATGTTACGCTTAAATCCGTTTTTCCGGAGAACGAGCAGAGGATTTTGAGGAAGTAGCACTTTAGCTATTAAGTAATAAGGATTTTAGGCCTGAGTTTGCAGTCACCAGTCACCAATTACCAGTTACCAGTCACCAGTCACCAGTCACCATTTACCAGTCACCAGTCACCAGTCACCAGTCAACTTTTTCCTGCAGGGTATTGTTAGTGTGTTATAACTACCTATGACACAATAATCCATGGAACTAACGCTCATAAGTCTTGTATTCATTGCAGGATATGTGTTTATTGCAATTGAGCACAAAATTAAAATTGATAAGGCTGCCAGTGCCCTCATCACCGGAGTGCTTTGCTGGCTTCTTTATTATATGAATCAGCATCATTCATCCGAAACCGAACTCCGGTTAACCGAACACCTCGGTGAAATTGCAGGCATACTGTTCTTCCTTATGGGGGCTATGACAATAGTTGAGGTGGTGGATTCCCATGATGGTTTTTCCCTGATCACCAACCTTGTGCGTACCCGTTCAAAAACTACAATCCTTATCCTGATATCTGCTATTACCTTCTTTCTATCAGCTATTCTTGATAATCTCACCACTTCGATCGTAATGACATCCTTATGCAAAAAGCTGATTCATGAAAAGGAAGAGAGGCTATGGTTTGCATCCATGGTAATCATTGCGGCCAATGCCGGCGGGGCCTGGTCACCGATAGGCGATGTGACAACAACCATGCTTTGGATAAAGGGACAAATCACAGCCGGCAATATTATTATCAAAACCTTTATTCCAAGCCTTGTGGTAGTTGTGGTTCCACTTGCCATTATGCTTTTCAGGTTCAGAGGGCAAAAAATTCAACGGGTTAATTCCGACAGTCAAAAGAACAGTGTTTCAGATAGCAATATTATACTCTTCAGTGGTATAGGCCTGCTGATCTTTGTTCCGGTTTTCAAAACCTTAACTCATATGCCTCCTTTTATGGGGATGCTGATCGCCCTGGGAATAATTTGGGTTATAAGTAGTTTAGTTCATATCAACAAGAATCCGGATTTAAGGCATAAATTTTCAGTGGCTAATGCGTTGCATAAAATTGATACTTCAAGCATTCTGTTTTTTCTCGGCATTTTGCTTGCCGTATCCGCATTACAGGCTATAGGAGCGCTGACTGGATTGGCAGAATATATTAACCGCTATGTGAGCAATATATATACTACTGGAACCATTTTAGGACTTATGTCGGCAATTATCGACAATGTTCCTTTAGTTGCCGCGGCCCAGGGCATGTATAGCCTTGATGTATTCCCAACTGATCATGCTTTCTGGGAGTTCCTGGCTCTTTCGGCCGGAACGGGCGGCAGCGCCATTATAATCGGATCCGCAGCAGGAGTTGCCGTAATGGGAATTGAAAAAATTAATTTTTTCTGGTATTTGAAAAATATCAGCTGGCTTGCTTTGCTTGGCTTCTTCGCTGGTTTGGGAGCCTATATGCTTCAGCAGATGGTTTTTTAAGCTGAAAATTTCTTAAATCAAAAATCGGTGTTCGGTGTTCAGTCTTCGGTTTTATGGGACGAATGAGACGAATGAGACGAATGTGACTGTTATACCTACATTCGTGTCAGGCTTTGGTGCAGGGGTAAAAAAGAGAGGCTATGGTTTGACAAGATCAACCATAACCTCTCTTCTTTTGCTACTAGTCTAAAAGCCTAATAGTCTCCTAAATCAGCGACGTAGCCAGTGTTACCCCCACCACAACAATGGATACCATGCTCATAAGTTTGATGAGGATGTTAAGCGAAGGACCGGAGGTGTCTTTGAATGGATCTCCGACCGTGTCACCAACAACAGCGGCTTTGTGGGAATCACTTCCCTTACCTCCGAAATTGCCTTCCTCGATGAATTTCTTGGCATTATCCCAGGCACCGCCGGCATTAGCCATGAAAATAGCAAGAATAAAGCCTGTGGCTGTACTGCCGATCAAAAGGCCCATAACTCCGGCTACTCCGAAAACAATACCGGTGACTACAGGTATAATGATGGCAAGAAGTGACGGCAACAGCATTTCGCGTTGTGCACCACGGGTTGAAATAGCCACACAACGGGCATAATCAGGAGTTGATTTTCCTTCAAGAATACCCGGAATTTCACGGAATTGGCGGCGTACTTCATCCACCATGGCCTGAGCGGCACGTCCTACAGCAGTCATCGAAAGACCACAGAAGAGGAATGCAGCCATGGAACCGAGAAATGCACCTACAAGAACACGCGGATTCATCAAATCGATATTGAAATACGACATGATATCGTGTATGCCGGCTTTGTGAATATCAAGACCGGTGGTAGCAGTAAACGCTTCAGCTTTGGCTGGTAACCTGGAAATTCCCACTTTGATTTCCTCAACATAGGAAGCAAGCAATGCAAGGGCAGTAAGAGCGGCTGAGCCGATAGCAAAACCTTTGCCTGTTGCAGCGGTAGTGTTTCCAAGTGAATCAAGCGCATCAGTACGTTTACGTACTTCTGGTCCCAGGTGGCTCATTTCGGCATTTCCACCGGCATTATCGGCGATAGGTCCATAAGCATCGGTTGCAAGGGTGATACCCAGGGTTGAAAGCATACCTACAGCTGCAATACCAATTCCATACAAGCCGAAGCTTATATTGGTGAAAGTAAAGTTTGCTGCAAAAAGATAAGCCAGGATAATGGCTACAGAAACGATTAACACCGGGAATGCGGTTGAAATCATACCTGTACCAATACCATTGATTATAACGGTTGCGGGTCCGGTTTTTGAAGCACCTGCAATTGCCTGTGTGGGTTTAAAGCCTGCAGAGGTATAGTATTCTGTAGTTTTTCCAATTCCTATACCTGAAACAAGACCAACCAGCATGGCACCCCAAACGCCAAAATAATTGGGAATATCGAGAATGTAAAGGATACCAAGAGAAAATATTGCTATGAATACCGAACTTATATTCACCCCGCGACCCAGTGAAGCCAGAAGTTCTTTTTGAGATGCGCCTTCTTTTGTACGAACAACAAAAATACCGAGGATTGAAAGCACAATTCCAACAGCAGCTACAAGCATAGGAGCAATAACTGCGTTAAACTGAATTTGTGTTGCATCGGTTACAGCAATACCGGCTGCAGCCAGACCTGCTGCGGTGAAGCCAGATGCGCCAAGGGCAGCTGTTGAAAGGATTGAACCGCAATATGATTCATAAAGGTCAGCGCCCATACCGGCCACGTCACCTACATTGTCACCTACGTTATCTGCAATAGTTGCGGGATTCCGGGGGTCGTCCTCAGGAATGCCTGCTTCAACCTTACCAACAAGGTCAGCGCCGACATCGGCAGCCTTTGTGTAAATACCACCGCCAACACGGGCAAACAATGCCTGTGTGGAAGCACCCATACCGAATGTAAGTGTTGTTGTAGTAATGATGATAAGTTTCATCGACGGATCACTTGCAATTAGTGTGTTGGTAGTGTTGTCAAGTGCACCGATAATGAAGTTCAATGCATAAAACCAGATTGAAATGTCGAGCAGACCAAGGCCTACAACTACAAGACCCATTACTGCACCTGAACGGAATGCCACCCTGAGACCGTGATTCAATGAATGTTGGGCAGCATTGGCAGCGCGGGCTGAGGCATAAGTAGCCGTACGCATTCCGATGAAACCCGATAAACCGCTGAAAAAGCCGCCGGTCAGAAATGCAAAAGGCACCCAGGGGTTCTGAATATGCAGAACATAGGCAAGTACAGCAAAAATCAGGGTAAGAATTACAAAAATCAGGGACACTACCTTATACTGCTGTTTAAGATAGGCCATAGCCCCTTCGCGCACATACTGCGCAATTTTTTTCATAGTGTCGGTCCCTTCATCCTCCTTCATCATCTGCTTAAAGAAATAATAAGCAAATCCAAGAGCCAAAGCAGATCCGCACGGCACTAGCCAGAAAAGATTATTTAACATAGGCAAAGAACTTAAGGTTAATAATGGATTAGTGAGAAAAGAGATATACTAATTTGTCTATCAAATTATAATATCAATATGATAAAGATAATGATTTAAATACATGTTGATATTCCTGATGTCTAATATTTGTGAGTTATTCGGTTAACAATTACGGCATTAGTATGACAAATCAGGCCTTGCGTTTAAGGTTCGCAGAATTCCCTTTTTTTCAGGCGTAAATACAACCCGTTTATTTAAATTTGTTTACGTAATCAAAACGTGAACAAATGAAGAAATTAACTGGTTTTTTAAGTTTATTAAGCATTATGGCTTCAATTAACCTTTTCGGCCAGGGACAAAAGACCCCTGAAAGTACAGAATTGTGGGAACCGGTCCCGCCGGTTGTAACTCCCGGTACAGGAAATTCCGCCCCGTCAGATGCGATAGTCCTTTTCGACGGTACCAACCTGGATGAATGGACCAATGCGAGCGGTCAGGCAGCCGGATGGACAGTGGGCGACGGTGCAATGACCGTTAAAGCAGGAGCCGGCATAATTAAAACAAAACGAGGTTTTGGCGACTGCCAATTGCATATCGAATGGAGAACACCTGCAGAAGTAAAAGGTGATGGACAGGGACGCGGAAATAGCGGTATTTTCCTGCAGGGTTTGTATGAGTTACAGGTTCTCGACAGTTATGATAATAAAACCTATGTTAACGGACAGGCCGGTTCGATTTACAAACAGGCAATTCCGCTTGTAAATGCATGCAGAAAACCCGGTGAATGGCAGGCTTATGATATTATTTTCCAGGCCCCCCGGTTTAATGAAAATGGAAGGGTAGTCATACCGGGCCGGATCACTGTTTTGCAGAATGGTGTATTAATTCTCAACAACTTTGAAATCAGGGGAACAACAGAATATATAGGCGCCCCCAGACCTGTGGTTCATGGTATGAAAGAACCTCTTCAGCTGCAGGATCACGGGAACCCGGTTTCGTACAGGAATATCTGGATAAGGGAACTTTAATAATGTGCTAATTTGCCAATGTGTTAATGTGCTAATAAAATCCTATTGGCACATTAGCACATTAGCACATTAGCACATTAGCACATTATCCCAAAAGCTCCCTCACCTTATCCGCAATCATCTTACCGTCGGCTTTACCGGCTAGTTCTTTTGTAGCAGTACCCATTACCTTGCCAAGATCTTTTGCAGATGTAGCTCCGACCCGGGCAATAATTGCCTTTAAGACAGGAATCAGTTCTGCTTCGGTCATCTGTTTTGGCAGGTATTCTTCGATGATATTGGCTTCTTTAATTTCATTCTCAGCCAGTTCAGGCCGGTTTTGAGTTTTGAATATTTCAGCCGATTCACGACGCTGTTTTACCATTTTCTGAAGGATTTTCATTTCCTGGTCCGGTGTCACTTCGTGTGATCCTGATTCAGTCTTTGCAAGCAACAAAGCCGTCTTTATTGCTCTCAGTGATTCCAGCCTGTCTTTTTGCTTCGCCAGCATGGCGGCTTTCAGGTCTTCGGAGATTTTGTCGAAAAGATTCATGTGGTAGTTTGTCAGAAAAACTTCTTAATTCGTAAATCAGTGTTCGGTGTTCGGTGTTAGTGCCATTCTCCCTTTGCAACGCATTGCCTGTTCGGGCAGATTGCTTCGTCGCATCATTAATCACTATAATCAGTGATCAATCACGCTCCTCGCAATGACGTGATCTCTCAATCCACCGCCCCGTGCAGAAACGGGTTTTCCTTGCTGAGCTTTACCTGGGAATTTTCATCATCGGAAAGACTGTAATTAGAAAGCTTGCTTTCCTCTGAATACTTCTGGGGATTGATCTGGATCTGTTTTCTTTTAAATGCCGGAGTATTTTCAAGTTCTTCAATTTCCCTGTCGCTTTGCCTGTTTCCATGCTTCAGTTCCTTGAGCTCTTCATGGGCTCTTTTGATTGTATTTACCCTGTCACTCGCTTTCCTTGCGTCGATTGGCCTCCGAACCCTGCTCAGGTTCCTGAGGATCTCATCGTCTACCGTGTTCATATCAAACTCGATGGTACGCTGGGAAGGCTGAACCAACCCACTTTTTTGCGTGGGCGCATCCTTTACAACAAAAATACTTTCTTCCTCATGGTCATGTACTGTAATGTCGGAAAGGGGAATCCTGTCGATTTCCTTTTTATGCATATACAGTTCGGGAATGCTGTTTGCGTTGAACCCTGTAGCAATCACTGTTACGCTTATCCTGTCGCCCAGCTCCGGATCATTTCCGTTACCCCAAATCAGGTCGGAGTTAATTCCTGAGCAATCTTTTACATAATCAATGATCTGGCCGATTTCATCCATTGTGACTTCTTCATCGCCTGAAATGATGTTGAGCAGGATATTTTTTGCCCCTTTGATATCCGTATCATTAAGCAATGGAGAGTTCAATGCCTGTTTAATGGCATTAATTGCCCTTCCTTCACCGGATGCCGTACCGGTGCCCAGTATCGACACACCGCTGTTTGTCATTACAGTCTGAACATCGGCGAAGTCGACGTTTATAAAACCATGAACAGTTATGATCTCTGCTATCCCTTTGGCTGCAACGGCCAGCACATCATCAGCCCTTGAAAAAGCTTCTGATACCCTCAGATCGCCGTATATCTGCCGGATTTTTTCATTATTGATGACGAGCAGCGAATCCACATGCTTTTCAAGTTCGGCAATTCCCTCAAGAGCCTGGTTCACCCGTCTGGGTCCCTCATTTTTAAACGGTATCGTTACTATTGCAACGGTTAATATACCCAGCTCCCTGGCCGCTTTAGCGATCACCGGGGCAGCACCTGTTCCGGTACCGCCGCCCATCCCTGCCGTTATAAACAGCATGCGGGTGTTGATGCTAAGAATTTCATTCAGGTTATCAATACTTTCGATAGCCGCCTGCCTGCCGATGGCCGGTTTATTCCCTGCACCACGTCCCTCGGTGAGTGAGGCACCAAGCTGAATTTTCACCGGCACAGGAGTATTTGCCAGTGCCTGCGCATCGGTGTTGCATACAATAAAATCAACATCCTTGATTCCCTGCTTAAACATATGGTTCACCGCATTGCTGCCTCCGCCGCCTACCCCCAGCACCTTAATGATGGAGGATTTATTTACGGGCAATTCAAAATGCATGAGTTCGTCCATGGCTTAGGTTTTTAATTAACGTCCTTATTCAGTGTCATCATCGAATATGTTCTCAATCGTATTCTTAAACGAGCCAATAATATTGCTGAGCCGGCTGGTATGCCTGGTTGCAACTACCGGTTCTTCCTTGATGGCAGCAACTTCAGGCTCGGGTTCTTTTTCAACCTGTTCCTTAACGGTTACGGGTGCCTTGTTTTCAAAACCCTTATAAAGCAAACCCACGCTTGTTGAATACATCGGATGATTCACTTCCTTCAGTCCCGCGTTATTCACGTTTACATTGGGCATACCGATCCTTACATCCAGACCGGTCTTGTATTTGATGAGCTGTGGCAGGTGACGAAGCTGCGATCCTCCTCCTGTAATCACAATGCCTGCGGTGAGTTTCTCCATGCAGTCTGAACTTTCGAGCTGGAAGACGATTGCATCAATAATTTCTTCCATACGGCTCTGGATAATATAGGCAAGGCTTTTTATCGAAACCTCCTTGGGCTCTCTTCCGCTGATACCCGGAACAGCAACAACCTTTGCCTCTTCAGCCAGGTCTCCGAGGGCTGATCCATACTGGATTTTAAGAAGTTCGGCATGCTTGTTCAGGATGGAGCAGCCTTCGGTGATGTCCCTTGTGATTACATTTCCGCCAAACGGGATTACCGCCGTGTGCTTTATTATATCATCGTAATAAACGGCAATATCCGTTGTACCACCACCGATATCCACCAGTGCCACGCCTGCTTCAATTTCATCTTCAGTGAGCACTGCAACTGCCGAGGCCAAAGGTTCAAGGATCATCTGTTTCACGTTGATCCCCACCCTGTTCACGCATCTTTCGATCGTACGGGCCGATGTGGTCTGGCCTATAACAATGTGGTAATTGCCTTCAAGGCGCTTGCCAAACATGCCTATAGGATTTTTTACCCCTGTTTCATTGTCCACCACATAGCTTTGCGGAATCACATGGATGATTTCTTCACCGGGCTGTATCGAGATTTTATACATTTCCGAAAGCAGCTTGTCAGTGTCTTCCTTTTTAATTTCTTCTTCGTAAGAATCACGAAGGATATAGCCGCGGTTCTGGAGACTGTTGATGTGCTGGCCGGCGATTCCCACGTACGCTTCCCGTATTTTGAAGCCCATCTGTTTCTGAACTTCATCCACCGTGTATTTTATTGCACTCACAGCTTCTTCTATGTTGAGCACCACACCGCGCTTCACTCCCTTTGAGGGAGTTTTGCTCATGCCTAGGATTTCAAGTTTATTATCGATCATCCGGCCTGCTATCGTAACAATTTTGGTGGTCCCGATATCGATGGCCGCTAAAATATTGTTGGTCTGACTCATTTTATTGGGTTTTAGTACACACTACCTGGTTTTTATATTTTAAGCATATTTTTTCATACTGATTCCAGCCCAGATTATTGAATCCCTTTTCATAAAGGATTTTCAGGTTTCCGAACTTTTCATCCAGATTTTCGACCCTTCCAAGCTCAATAACCTGGGATCCCACTCTTGGGATCAGTTCAAACTCATAGTTGCTTGTCACATAGATCTGTTCAATCTGGGCATTCCAGAAATCATCCTCTGTTATGTACATGGCAAGCCTGTATACATCGTAAATGGTATGCAGGGAACGGGTGATTGAATCGTGCTTTGCATCCATAATGTTAATTGTCCGGCTTAAGGCGAAAGGTTCGTCGATGAAGCCGTTGGCCACCAGTACAAAAGGACTGAACCCGTTGCCACGTGGAATAACATTTCCTTCCCTGTCGAGGTAAAAACTGTTGCCGTACCTGTCGAACACCCTTACAAAAGGCGTTTTCTGAGTGATTTCAACATTCACAATTCCCGGTTCGGTTATGAATACTTCCGCTTTGCCGATGATCTGCCTTCCCTGCAGGCTTTTTTCCGCTTTTTCAAGATCGACATCCTTTAATTCCTTTCCAACGGGATAAAACTTCGATGCTTCCAGAATATGCAAAATGTCTTTCGTGTGAATGAACTGGTTTTCAGTGCTGTCAGTAATATTAATTTTCAGTGCACTAATATGCCTGCCTCTTTCCTTTTCAGTAATAAAGCCGCTGACGACCACAACATATGCAGTCAGTAACGCAAGAAACACTATGTTTTTTGCCTTCTTCATGCGTTTATCCTTTTTAAGAGCAGCTGCCTGATCGGATCCACAAGTTTATCGATATCTCCTGCTCCAAGCGTAATCAGCACTTCAATCTCCGAGCGCTCCAGCAGGGAAATGACATCCTCCTTTTTGCACAATACCTTATCCTTTATAGTGACATCCTTAAAGATCATTTCCGACTGAACTCCTTCAATCGGCAATTCGCGTGCAGGATAAATGTCAAGCAATATCAGCCGGTCAAGCAGGCTGAGACTTGCGGCAAATCCTTCGGCAAAATCGCGGGTCCTCGTGTAAAGATGAGGCTGAAAGATTCCTGTAATTTTTTTATCAGGATAAAGTTCCTTCAGTGAAACCAGCGTGGCTTCAATTTCGCGGGGATGATGGGCATAATCGTCAATATAAACAACGTCTTCCGTTTTAACCTGGTAATCGAAACGACGGAGTATGCCTGAAAAACGGGCCAGCGATTCACGGATTGTATTGTCATCCACGCCGAGCAATGTGCATACTGCTGATGCAGCCACTGCATTCTCCACATTCACTACACCCGGATGTTCAAGTGAAATATCCGTAATGCTTGCCGATGGGCCCTTCAGATCAAAGGTGTACCGGCGGTTCTCAAGCCGGATATTTGTTGCATGAAAGTCACTTTCTCCTGAAAGAGAATAGGTATATGATTTGGCAGGCTTTACCTTTTCATCAAGCGGCAGGCCTTCTTTCATCAGCAGGATTCCATTCCTGTCGATCTGGCCGGCATAGCTGTTAAATGCTTCAAACATCGATTCGGCATTGCCGTAAATATCAAGATGGTCAGGATCCATCGCCGTGATAACACCTGCATACGGATGAAGCTGAAGAAACGACCTGTCGAATTCATCGGCCTCGGTTACCATCCATTCGCTTTTTTCACGGGTGACAAGGTTCCCGTTGAAGTTTTTTGAAATTCCACCCAGAAACGCGCTGCAACCGGCTTTGCTGTTCGACATGATCCAGGCAATCATGGTGGAAACCGTCGTTTTACCGTGGGTTCCTGCAACAGCCACAGTTTTGTGACCCGATGTGATCAGGCCAAGCATCTGTGAACGTTTGATAATTTCAAACCCATGATCTTTCAGGTAATTGTATTCTGAATGATCCCGGGGTATTGCAGGTGTAAGTATGACAAGAGTATTCTTCGGATCACCAAAACCCTTTGGAATAAGTTCAACGGAATCTTCATAGTGAATCAGAATCCCTTCATCCGAAAGTTGGCGGGTGAGAGGAGTGGGTGTCCGGTCATATCCTGCCACATTTTTTCCGGTTTGCCTGAAATACCGTGCCAGGGCACTCATGCCAATTCCGCCGATTCCCAGGAAATAAATATTCGATATGGTTGTCAGGTCTTTCACTGCTTATCAATCTGTTTGAAAATTTCATCCACAATCCTTGCTGATGAGCCTGAAAGGCCCATCTTTTTGCAATTCTGTCCCAGTTGCTGCTGCATGCCCGGATTATGCAATAAATCGATAATAGCCGGTACAAGCTTTTCTTTTGATTCCTGGTCCTTTACCATCAAAGCCGCATTATTGCTTACCAGGGCCATGGCATTTTTTGTCTGGTGATCTTCAGCAACGTTTGGCGAAGGCACCAATATAGCTGGTTTTCCAAGCAGGCATAATTCTGAAATGGTTGCCGCGCCTGCTCTTGAAATGATAATGTCAGCCGCCGTATAGGCATAATCCATCCGGCTTATGAAATCAAAGTACTGTATGTTTTGCATTTCCTTATTTCTCAAGGTACTTCTGATTCCCTCGATATACAGTTTGCCGGTTTGCCAGAGAACCTGTACATTTTCCTTTTCAAGGGCATCAATTCCTTCCAGAATGCTTTCGTTAATAGTTCTGGCTCCCAGGCTTCCCCCAAGAATAAGCACAACAGGGGCAGAGTCAGATATCCCGAAACTTTCACAGGATGTTTTCCTGTCTGCTTTTCCGGATACAATTTCTTCTCTTATCGGATTCCCTGTAAGGATGATTTTTTCGGCAGGAAAATATTTTTCCATTCCTAGATAGGCAACACAAATTTTTCTTGCTTTTTTAGCCAGCAGCCTGTTGGTAACACCGGCATATGAGTTCTGCTCCTGTATAACTGTGGGTATTCCCTTGCGGGCGGCAGCCCTAAGCATAGGTCCGCTTGCATATCCGCCTACCCCGATCACTGCATCCGGCTTAAATGATTTTATGATTCCCGATGCCTTAAAAACGCTGACAACAGCTTTATACAGAACAGCAATATTCTTCAGGGTGATTTTTCTTTTGAACCCTTCAACCGGAAGGCCGATAATCGGGTAACCGGCTGCAGGCACTCTTTCCATTTCCATTCTTCCGAGTGCGCCTACGAAAAGTATGGATGCACCGGGATCTCTTTTTTTGATCTCACCGGCAATAGCCAGGGCAGGGAATATATGGCCCCCTGTGCCTCCGCCGCTAATTATAAATCTCCGGTTCATACTGTTCCTGTTTTGTTTCCTTCTGAGTTTCCTGTTCCCGGGCCAGTTTTTCTCCTTCTTCCTGCTGGTTTTTAATTCCCCTGCTTACACTCTGGATGATACCGAGCGCTATGCAGGTGAACAACAGCGATGACCCTCCCATGCTGATCATGGGCAGCGGCTGCCCCGTTACCGGTAGCAGGTTAACCACAACCCCCATATTGATCAGGGCCTGGAATGTAATCATTACAGCCAGGCCTATGGCAAGAAAGGCCGGGAATGTTCTTGGGCTCTTTCGGGCCAGCACTGCCGCCCTGAAAAGGAGGTATAAATACAATATAAGTACGAATAGTCCGCCCAGAAGCCCGTATTCCTCAATGATAATGGCATAAATAAAATCGGAATAGGGATGAGGAAGAAAATTTCGCTGTATGCTTTTCCCCGGGCGCAGCTTAACCAGTCCACCGCTCACAAGGGCAATCTTCGACTGGGTAACCTGGTAGTTATCGCTTGCCTCAGGATCGGGATTTATGTAGTTTTCAATGCGGTTCTTCCAGGTGCCGACACGTCCGCCCCAGTCGTTTGACAGGGCAACGGCGATTAAAGATCCCACCAGCAATACAATTATTCCGACCACTCCTAAAAGATAGGATATTCTTACCCTGCCGATAAACATAAGAATAAATACAGTGGCAAAAATGAGCATCGATGTAGAAAGGTTGGCAGGCATTACAAGCGCACAAACCAGCAACAGCGGGGTTATTACGGGCCTGAACGCCCCTTTGAAATCTTTTATATTGTCCTGCTTTTTTGAAAGGATCCGTGCCGTATACATTACTATCGCCAGCTTGGCTATATCCGAAGTCTGAACCGTGAGACCGATTCCCGGCAACTGAAGCCACCGTGCTGCCTGGTTCCGGGTTACACCGTATAATAAGGTTACGAGGAGCAGCGGGATGGAAATGTAAAGCAGCATTTGCGAGATCCTCGAGAAATATTTGTAAGGTATAAGATGGGTTACATAAGTGATGACAAGTCCCATGAGCAGAATGGTGGCATGCTTCAGGATATAATAGCTTGTATTCCCGCCCTGGTACTTATAAGCCAGCGATCCTGTAGAACTGTAAACTGCAAGCAGTGAGAAAATCGAGAGCAGCAGGATTACAGCCCAGATTACGGGATCACCTTTGAAATATTTCTTAAGAGCAACAGCCATTTTTTACTTATTTGTTTCCAGTCACCAGTCACCAGTTACTTTTTCATAATTCCCTCACATACTTTTTAAACTGCCTGCCCCTGTCTTCATAATTTTCGAACAGGTCGAAACTTGCGCAGCAGGGTGAAAGCAGTACGGTGTCACCGGTCTTTCCCATCCTGTACGCAGCCTGCACAGCATCTTTCATCGAAGCAGTATCCGTAATTTCAGGGATGATGCCGTCGAATACCTTGTGCAGCTTTGTATTATCCACTCCCAGGCAAACAAGAGCCTTTACTTTTTCTTTTACAAGATCAAGAATTTCCGAATAGTCATTTCCTTTATCGGTACCGCCTGCAATCCACACAACCGGGGTTGTCATGCTTTCAAGAGCATACCAGGTTGAATTCACATTGGTGGCTTTCGAATCATTGATGAATTCTATTCCATGCACCTTGATGAACCGCTCAAGCCTGTGTTCAACGCCGGCAAAATCCATAAGGCTTTCCCTTATGATCGGCTTTCTGATCTTGAGCACGCTTCCGGCTATCCCGGCCGCCATTGAATTATAGGTGTTATGCTTGCCTTTAAGGGCGAGTTCTGCAAGCGACATTTCAAATACGTCGTCTTCCACCTCGATTTTCATTGTATCCCCTTCGATGTAAGCACCCTGCTGCCTGGTTTCCTTAAGTGTGAATCCCAACTGCCTTGCCTTTGTAACAATTCTCTCAAGCTCACGGATTGTGATTTCGTCATCAGAACAGTACACAAAGAAATCGTCTTCCGAAAGATTCCTGCTGATCCTGAATTTCGAATCCACATAATTCTGCAGGTTGTAGTCGTACCTGTCGAGATGGTCAGGGGTAATATTGAGCAGGATGGCTATATCGGCCTTGAAATCAAACATCCCGTCGAGCTGAAAACTGCTCAGTTCAATCACATAATAATCATAGTTCTCTGTGGCCACCTGCATGGCAAAACTTTTGCCCACGTTGCCTGCCAGTCCCGCATTCAGTCCTGCTTTCCTGAGCATGTGATGAATAAGGGTTGTGGTAGTTGTTTTGCCATTGCTGCCGGTGATGCATATCTTTTTTGCCTGTGTGTACCGTCCGGCGAATTCAATCTCAGAAATGATCCGTATATTTTTTTTGCGGATGGCAAGAACAATATCTGATTTTTCGGAGATCCCGGGGCTTTTGATCACTTCATCGGCATTGAGGATATGCCTTTCGGTATGTTTCCCCTCTTCCCACTCGATCTCATAATTGTAAAGGATTTCCTTGTAAACATCTTTGATTTTTCCGGAATCGGTAACGAATACGTCAAATCCCTGTTTTTTTGCAAGGACGGCAGCTCCGGTTCCACTTTCTCCTGCTCCAAGTATTACAATGCGTCGATCCATATTTATCGGATTTTAAGGGTAACAACTGTTATGATGGCCAGAAAAATTCCAATGATCCAGAACCGGGTGACTATCTTGGGCTCTGGATAATTGAGTTTCTGGAAATGATGATGCAGAGGTGACATTCTCAGGATGCGCCTTCCTTCGCCAAAACGCTTCCGGGTAAACTTAAACCAGGATACCTGGATCACAACCGAAAGGCTTTCGGCAACAAAAACCCCGCAAAGAACAGGAATAAGCAGTTCCTTGCGGATAAGGATTGCGTATACAGCAATGATACCCCCGATGGCAAGGCTTCCGGTATCGCCCATGAATACCTGTGCCGGGTATGAATTATACCAAAGAAAGCCTACAAGCGCCCCGATGAAGGCGGCGATATACACAACCAGCTCGCCGGTGCGGGGCAGATACATAATATTCAGGTAATCCGACATGATGATGTTGCCGGACACGTAGGCCAGCAATCCCAGGGTGACGCCTATAATTGCCGAGGTTCCCGCCGCAAGCCCGTCAAGCCCGTCGGTAAGATTTGTACCGTTTGAAACAAAGGTTATGATGAAGATGACCGCCAGGATAACCACTATCCATGCATATTTTGGTGCTTTATCCTTCATGAACCAGATCAGCATGGCATAATCAAATTCATTATTCTTGAAAAACGGAACGTTAACTTTAGTCGATTTTACTTCCCTGGTTTCGTAAGTGATCACTCCTTTCTCGAAGTCAGCGCCATTTTCAATGCGGGTTATGGGATGTCCTGCAGTATCCAGCACTCTTTCCCTGGCAACAATGGCATCGCTGAAATGCAGGGTAAGTCCTACAATGATACCTGCGATTATCTGCGCAAACACTTTGAACCAGCCACGCAAACCCTGCTTGTTTTTCTTGAATACTTTGATGTAATCATCTACAAATCCCACAAATCCGAGCCAAATAGTAATGAAAAGCATGAGAAGGATGTACACATTTTTAAGATTTGCAAACAGCAGAACCGGTACAACGGTGGAAAGCAGTATAATCAATCCTCCCATTGTAGGTGTGCCTTTCTTCTGCATCTGTCCTTCCAGGCCCAGATCACGAATTGTTTCTCCGATCTGGGCTTTCTGCAGTTTTCCGATTATTTTTTTGCCATAGATTGTCGATATGATCAGCGATGTGATTATAGCCATGGCCGACCTGAAGGAAATGTAATTGAACAGTCCTGCACCCGGCACATCGAGTCTTTCAAGATAGCTGAACAGGTAGTATAACATGGCCTTACTCTTGTTTTGTTTTTAATCCGAAAATTGATTCTACCTCCTCAAAATCGCTGAAATGATGTTTCACTCCTTTGATTTCCTGGTAAGTTTCATGGCCCTTGCCCGCAATAAGTATTATGTCGCCCGGATGCGCAAGCATTACAGCCATTTTTATGGCTTCCCTGCGATCGGGTTGGATAACAGTTTTTGAAAGCATCTCTTTGTCGAGGCCTGCTTTCATATCATTGAGGATATCCAGCGGTTCTTCGTTCCTGGGATTATCAGAAGTGAGAATCACTTTATCACTCATTTCAGCGGCAACCTTTGCCATAACCGGTCGTTTGGTTTTGTCGCGGTTTCCGCCTGCACCCACAACCGTGATCACCTTTTCTTCCTTCTTCCTGATCTGTGAAATGGTCCTCAAAACATTCACAATGGCGTCGGGGGTGTGAGCATAATCAATCACTGCGGTGATGCCTTCTTCTGACCGCAGATATTGAAACCGGCCTTCCACGGTATCCATATTGCTCAGTAAGCGGAGTACCTCTTCCTTGTTCTGGCCAAGTAACATGGCGCAGGCATACACAGCCAGAAGATTATAAGCATTGAATTCGCCAAGGAATTTGGTCCAGAGTTCCGTATTATCAATCTGCAGCAGCGTACCATTGAAATGACTTTCAATGATCCTGGCTTTATAATCGGCCATTGAACGCAGCGCATAATAGTACACCGACGATTTTGTGTTCTGTACCATAACCCGGCCATTCTTATCGTCGGCGTTAATCAGCGAAAAACTACCGGCAGGCATGGTATCGAAAAATATCTTTTTGGCCTTTATATACTCATCAAAGGTTTTATGATAATCGAGATGATCATGTGTTATGTTTGAGAATATGCCTCCGGTGTATGTAAGGCCGGCCACCCGCTTCTGATGGAGCGAATGTGAGCTTACCTCCATAAATGCGTATTGACAGCCTTCTTCAACCATGTCGTTCATTATGCGGTTCAGTTGCACGGGATCCGGAGTGGTGTGAGTGGCTTCAACCGTTCTGTCGCCTATGTAATTCCGGATTGTTGTGAAGCATCCTGTTTTATAACCCAACAAGGTGAATAGCCTGTGAAGCAATGTGATGGTGGTAGTTTTGCCGTTGGTACCTGTAATTCCCACCAGCTTAAGCTTGCATGAGGGATTATCGTAAAATGAAGACGCTGCCACCGAAAGAGCTTTTGCAGAATCCGGAACCTGGATAAAGGTGATCTCCGGATTAAGTTTGGCGGGCAGTTGCTCACAGATGATCGCCCTGGCACCTGATTCAATGGCCTTTTCTATGTAATCATGACCGTCAGTCTGGCTTCCCTTAACAGCAACAAAAAGGGTATCCCTTTCTGTTTTCCTGGAATCAAATGTAATCCCGGAAACAGTGATATCCGTTTCACCAAAAAAGCGAAGTACATCAATGTTATTCAAAAGGATGCCCAGGTTCTTATTCATTGTTCAGATTCTTGTCATTTCCAATACAATTTGTTCCCCTTTGATGATGCGTGTTCCGGGGGAAATCGACTGACTTCTTACGCTTCCGCGACCAAGCAGACGAACATGTAATCCTGCATTTTCAAGCAGGTAAACAGCATCTTTGGCTCCCATCGAAACCACATTGGGAACCAATCCATCTATCACGCTGTGTCTTGTAAATACGACCGACTCGGGCTTTTTCTCCGTATTTACCCAATCGGTCTTTATCCTGTCGTTTTCAACCGGAATGTCAAGTTCACGAACTACCGAACGCAATTCTTTCCTGTTTCCTGTTTTTGTATAGGGAACATCTAAGGAGTCAGCGCTGGCAACCATCGGATGCATCGCAACAGAAGTTGCATACACTTTCTTCGCGATTTCAAGAAACACCGGCCCGGCAACCATATTGCCGTAGTAGACGTTTTTTGAGGGCGAATTCACAACAACAATGCATGAGTACATCGGATCATCTGCCGGAAAATAGCCCACAAACGAAGCCTGGTAACTCACCTCAGAACTTGATTTATAACCGTATTTTTTATTATAAATCTGGTTTGTCCCAGTTTTTCCTGCGATTTTTATCTGCGGGTTTTTAAGGTTTTTGGCCGTACCTGATTCCACTACACCTTCGAGAACTTTTTTGACTTTCTTAAGTGTCGATCTCGAACAAACGGATGATTCAAGTACCTCTGTGTCGAAACGTCTTACAAGTTTGCCATGGTAACGGATTTCCTTCACAAATTTCGGTTTTACCATTTTACCGTTATTGGCAATGGCATTATAGAATGTAAGCGTTTGCAGAGGTGTAATCCTGAGTTCGTAACCGTGAGCGATCATTGCAAGTGAAATGCCCGACCAGAGCTTGTCGCCCGGGTAACGGATCTGCGGCTGTCCTTCACCTTTGATTTCAATTCCCAGCTTTTCATTCAGTCGCATGGCATAGAGCCTGTCAATAAATTTGCCCGGGTTCTGCTTATAGGCTCCTGTAATGATCTTAGCCATACCCACGTTTGAGCTCTTCTCGAATACCTGTTCCACTGAAATTTTGCCATACCCGCCATTCTCGTGATTATCGTCACGGATGATTTTATCATAATATTTGAACGTACCATCACCGGTGTCAATGGTGTCTTCAAGACTTACAACGCCGTCTTCAAGGGCTGCGATCAGGGCAGGCAGTTTGAAAGTGGAACCCGGATCCACACTTTCGCTTATAGCATAATTCTGAACTTCTCCATAGTAACCGTCTTCATTGAGGCCCAGGTTTACCATGGCTTTAATTTCACCGGTTTTCACCTCCATTACAACTGCAGTTCCATAACGGGCTCCCTGTGCCATAAGCTGCTCAAGGAGGGCATTTTGGGCCACATCCTGAAGGTTCACATCGATAGTTGTAATGATATCGCGTCCATCCTTAGGTTCAATCTCATTCCTGTCGTTCATCGGCATCCACACATTACCCGCAAGCCGCTGCATCAGCCTCACACCCTGTGTGCCTGCTAACTGATCGTTGTAAGCTCCTTCAATACCCACTACATTGCCGTTTATATCTTTTGAAGTATAACCGATCAGTCGTGCAGCCAGGTTCTGATGAGGTCTTATCCGCCGGTTCTCCTGCATATAAACAAGACCTCCCTTATATCTTCCAAGCCTGAAAACAGGAAAATTCTTTATCTGTTTTAACTGAATATAATTGACACTGCTTTTTATGAGGTAATAGCGCTTTTTCTGCTGACGGGCATTGATGAGCGCTCTTTTGTATTCCGACTTTGGCTTATCGCCGAATAGTTTTGAAAGGCAAAGCGCCAGCGAATCCACGTTTTTATAGAAATACCTGTCAGTCAGATTCTCACAACCCGCATCAAAGCGCACTTCGTAATACGGTACAGAGCATGCCAGCAACCGGCCGTCGGAAGCATATATGCTTCCACGGTCAGCTTCAATATTCATTGTTTTAAGTGCAAAGTCGTTTGCCTTTCCCATCCACATATCCTTTTGAAAGAACTGCAGGTACAGAACGCGTCCTATTATAACAAGGCCTGCGATCAGGAAAAGCAGATACACGATTGCCACTCTCAACAATATTTCTTTCTTAACCGACATATTATCTCTTCAGCTTTTTGGGAGGTTCCATCGATTCTTTTAAACCCAGTCCCTTCGACTGCACCAGTGCCGACACCTGTGAAGGACGGCTTATATTCATTAATTCAGAAGTGGTTGTAATTTGTTCCGAACGCAAATTATCCACTTCCACTTTGAGTTCATCAATCTGTCTCACCATCCGTTCGGCATGAAACCGGTTGGCTATATACAGTATGCCCAGGAATGTTAGGAAAAGCACGTAAGGCAATTGCCTGATCATGTTTTCGCGCACAAGGAATGTCCCGTCAATGATTTCTTTAACCCTTACCTTTTTTCTTTTCGGTTCGGGCGGAGCTTCTTTTTCCGCTTTATCAGCCGGGGCCGTCGAAGTGAATTCATCCTGGGAACCTTCTGTTTCATTCGGCTCAGGCAGAAAATCCGATTCGTAGGTTAATTCAATATCGTTATTGTTCCTTTTCATACTCATTTCTTTTCAGCAATCCTTAACCGGGCGCTTCTTGCCCTTGAATTGCTTAGTATCTCAGCTTCAGTGGGTACAACAGGTTTCCGGGTAACAGCCGTAAATGGCTCTGACTTATTTCCGAATAAATCTTTTTCAGGCTCTTCTTTTGTATTTCCCCACCTCATGAAATTCTTTACCAGCCGGTCTTCAAGAGAATGATAACTGATAACAACAAGCCGGCCTTTTGGGTTTAGTAATTCTGCAGCACCGCTGAGCATTTCCTCAAGGCTTTGAAGCTCCTGGTTTACCTCAATACGGATAGCCTGGAAAAGTTTCGACAGGAACTGGTTCTCGGTTTGCCGGGGAATTACAGGACTAATCACATCAATGAGCTGGTTTACAGACATGATTCGTTGCTTTGCTCTTGCATGCACAAGCATGGATGCAATTTTCCGTGCCTGGAACAATTCTCCGAATTCACGGAAAATCGAAACAAGAGCAGATTCCTCATACTCATTTATCACAATTTCTGCCGTAAGCCTGCTGTTCCGGTTCATCCTCATATCGAGCGAAGCATCACTCCGATAAGTAAAGCCTCTTTCAGCCGAATTGAAATGATGAGACGAAACACCCAGATCAGCGAGTAATCCGTCGATATGTTCCACACCGTAATACCTCATGTAATTACGGATGAACCTGAAGTTTCCCTGAATGAAAGTGAATCCGGCATGCGTTGGAATATTACCGGCCGCATCTTCATCCTGGTCAAAAGCAAATAATCTGCCTGTATCGAGTTTTTTTAGTATTTCAGACGAGTGTCCTCCGCCACCAAAAGTGACGTCTACATAGGTGCCCGACGGGCTGATGTTCAGACCGTCAACACTTTCTTTTAACAGAACCGGTATGTGATATCCATTCATTCACCCGGGTTGTTTTTTGGAGAGGGTTCGTCCTTCCTGATGTTTCCCATAATCTTTTCAGCCAGTTTTGCAAAATCCTCATCTCCGCCCTGAACCGATTCATAGCCGTCAGCAGGCCATATTTCAATTTTTCCCAATTGTCCGGCCAGCACAATATCTTTGCCTGCTCCAATTTCATCCAGCAGGCGTTTGGGGATCAGCAGGCGGTTACTGGCATCCAGAACCACTTCGGCTGTACCTTTGAAAAAACCACGAAGGAATGTATTGTGTTCCCTGTTGTAGGGATTAGTATTCTGGCGTAAGATCTCATTCTGGCGTTCCCACTCATTCATGGGAAACAGGACAAGGCAGGATTCAAAAATATCCTTCTTAACGACGAATCTTTCCTGCATGCTGCCGGCCATCTGCTTTATAAAAGCAGATGGCAGCAATACCCGGCCTTTATCGTCGAGTTTGCAGGTGTAATCGCCTATGAAGGTTACCATGACTGGCTTTTGTGTTTGGATTGTAAAAATAATATATTTATTCCCACTTTATTCCACTATAACCCATTTTTTCCCACTTTGTTAATAACTTTTTAGCTCTGATGTTTATTGCGCCTCTTTTTTATATTTTTGAAACTGTATTATTTCAGTTTGATATGGAAGCAGATAAGGCTACTACTCCAGTCCATGCAGTGAATGTGAGGAAGGTTTTTCACGATAAAAATGCCAGGCTTGCCGGCATGTTGCCCGGGTTCCTTTACAGTTACCTCGAAAGGGTCATTCACCAGGATGGTATCAACCGGTTCCTGGCAGAAAGCGGGCATAAGTACGGTCATGAATTTGCAAAAGCCATAATCAGCGCGTTTAAGGTAACTGTAGAAGTAAAAGGATTGGAAAACCTGGCCGATGACAAACGGTATATTTTTGCTTCAAATCATCCGCTTGGCGGATTCGACGGCGTGTTACTGATGGATATTCTGAATAACCGGTACAAAGAGGCAAGGATTCTTGCCAATGACATCCTGATGAATATTAAGAATCTCATCCCGCTGTTCATTCCCATCAATAAGCATGGAAAACAGGCAACTGAATCTGCCGATATGTTGCACCAGTCGTACCTTTCTGACATGCAAATCATTACTTTTCCGGCCGGACTGGTTTCCAGGAAAATTCACGGCAGGGTGATGGACCTTGAATGGAAGAAGAATTTTATTTCGAAAGCGGTTCAATATCAACGGGACATTGTGCCGGTTCACTGCACCGGAAGAAATTCAAATTTCTTTTATAACCTGGCTAACCTCAGGAAAAAGCTGGGAATCAAGGCCAATATTGAAATGCTTTACCTGGTCGACGAAACCTTCAGGCACACCGGTGAGCATGTGGTTGTCACGTTTGGCAGGCCGATTCCTTATACAATCTTTGACCGTTCACGCACTCCCGCACAATGGGCGAAGTATGTAAAAGAACAGGCGTATGGACTGGCGGGGATTACGGATGTGCCGGTTTAGAAAATCTTCTTAAATCATAAATCGGTGTTCGATGTTCGATGTTATTCATGTAAAATGAATATCGAACAAGGAACACCGATTTACGAATATCGAAGTTGTCTTCTATTCCCCCACCTTCAGCAACTCCACATCAAAAATCAGCACGCTGTTTGCAGGGATTGTGCGCATGGGTTTATCACCATAGGCTAGCGTGGGAGGGAGGTACAACACCCAAACGGCGCCAGGTTTCATCATTTTCAAAGCCTCAGTCCAGCCCGGAATTACACGGTTCACAGGAAACTGTGCAGGTTCTCCGCGTTCCCTTGAACTGTCAAACACCGTTCCGTCGATCAGTTTTCCCGTATAATGCACGGTTACCACACTCGTATCGGCCGGCGGATTGCCTGAACCTTCCTTTATTATTTTATACTGTAGTCCTGACTGGGTTGTAATTATACTGTCTTTTTTTGAATTATTCAGCAGAAATTCTTCGCCTTTCTTTAGGGTTTCCTGCGCCTGTAATTCGGAGAGATGCTGAACATATGCATCAAGAAAACTATTGGCCTCTTCAACACTGATCAGAGGGGTATTTGAATGAATAGCATCTTCAACCGCCTTCACAAACACCTCATCATGAAGAGCATTAATGCCGGCATTCTTAATAGTGGTTCCCAGCACTATTCCAAGACCGTATGATATTGTATCAAGCTGGTTTGTCAGTGCATTTGTCTGAACCGCCGGTTGGGTCACTTCTGCCTTTTTCTTCTGTTTCTTTGACTTTTTAGGATTATCCTGGGAAAATGCAGGAGTTACCAGAATCGCCGATAATAATAGGATTAGCAATGATTTCATATTATGTTGTTGATTAAATGTTTGAATATTTGGTTTCCAAAAGTACCATTATGCATTAACAAATCCAACCTGCCCTCATTGTATATTCTTTCGCAATTTTTTCGATTTTTGGTTGAACCGGTTGTTCATCAGGGGTGTACTGAATTGTGAAAAAATATTAAAAGAATGAAAATCCGGAGGTTTGGACAGAAATACAAGCGGACAATTGTATAATTTTATTTGATGCAAAAGACAGCCGCGGAAATAAAACTAAAAGATGAGCAACTGATGATTTCAATTCACCAGGGCGACACCTCTGCTTTCAATGAATTATACGAAAGATATAACCGGAGGCTGCTCTATTATTTCTACCGGATGCTTGGAAATTCGACCGAAAAAGCGCAGGATTTTTTACAGGACATTTTTATTAAAATCATTGAACGGTCCGAGTTGTTTGATCCTTCGAGGAGATTTTCCACCTGGATCTTTTCGGTTGCTCATAATATGTGTAAAAATGAATACAGGCGGATGAGCATCCGGAGTAATACGATCAGAGAGGATCTGAGCCATCATTATCATGAAATCAGTGAACCTGAATTCAGGGATGATTCGATCACGGCGGAACAGATATTTAACGCCCTTGACGGATTAGGAGAAATTGAAAAGACGGCGTTCCTGCTATATTACCGGGAGGATTTTTCAGTGCAGGAAATCAGCAAAGTTCTTTCTATTCCTGACGGAACGGTGAAATCAAAATTATTCTATACCCGCAAAAAATTGTTGAAAACATTGAATATTGAAGAAAATTAGCAGCATATGAAAAAAATTAAATTTTTCATAACGAACTTCTACAGGATCATCATTATCAGGCAGGGAAGAGATAGTAAATCTGTCAGCATGGTTAATAGCCGGGAAATGAATGATCCGTTTGACGTGTTATTACGAAAAACAATAAAGGAAGACAATTCATTACCCCTGGCTGAAAGTGACCTGAGGCAGGTTCTTGAACAACGGGTGGCCCGCAAGGCTCTTAACGGTCTGCATGGAAGCTCACTGGCTGACATTCTTCTGCCATGGGTATCCTTTAGGAATTTTGAAATAAAAATGGCTGCCATAACAATAGCTCTCATCCTGTTTATGCGGATAGGCCCTATAATGAATCATTCCACCAGCCGTTCAATTCAACCGGCATTCCTGGCCGATACACTGATCGATTCTTCAATTCTCCGCCTGCGGTTGCCCGACAGTTCACTCCGGTTCCCGTAATGTTCCTTTAAATTGTGGGCTAACACTCTGTTTAAGAATATATAGGCAAACAATTAACGTACCTTAAAAACAAAAAAGGGCTTCAGAGTGTTTCTGATTCGAAAATCCGTTTGATGTTTGACGTTTGACGTTTTGGGTTTCGAACCTCAAACTTCAAACCATAAACTATAAACTTCTGGAGCCATGAGAAAATCTCGTTTATTCTCAATCGTTGTACTTTCGGTAGTCATATTCCAGGGATGTTCCTCATTGAATAAAACTCAGAAAGGCGCCGCTATTGGCACAGCAGGCGGGGCAGCTGCCGGTGCGATAATCGGCAGAGCTTCAGGCAACACTGCACTGGGAACGATTATAGGTGCCACCGTAGGTGGTGTATCAGGTGCGGTTATTGGTCGGCAAATGGATAAGCAGGCCGAAGAGCTTAAAAAAGAAGTCCCAAATGCCAATGTGGAAAGGGTAGGGGAAGGGATCATAGTTGAATTGAACGATAAAGTGCTTTTTGACTTTGGTAAGGCAGATCTCACAGCCGCTTCACGTCAGAGTCTCGACAGGATAGTTCAGGTCTTCAACAAATACCCTGACACAGACATCGAGGTACAGGGACATACCGATAACAAGGGCAGTGAAGAATATAACCAGAATCTTTCAGTCAGAAGGGCGGTAACCGTTACCGATTATCTGAACAGCAAAGGCATTCCAAATTCAAGGCTGAATGTAAAAGGCTACGGAGAAACAGCTCCAAAATACACCAATGATACAGAAGAAGGCAGAGCGCAGAACAGGCGCGTAGAATTTCTCATCACTGCCAATGAGAAAATGAAAGCTGAGGCCGCAAAATCTGAAGGTAAGTAGAACCGATTATACAACTAAACACTTATTGGTATGAAACAAAAACTTTTTGCATTCACTATGGCATTATTATGCTTTACAGCTATCTCATATTCACAGGTTACAGTAGGTATCCGCGCAGGTGTAAATTTACAGAACATCAATGGTCAGGATCAGAGAGGTGACAAATTAAAGAATGATCTCGCCCTTGGATTTCATGCCGGCGCCGATGTAGAAATAGCTGTTGCCGATCCTTTTTTCTTCCAGTTGGGAGTGCTCTATTCAACAAAAGGTGCGAAGAATATTTTTGGTACAAGCGGTGACAAGGTAAACCTGTCTTATGTAGAAGTACCTCTGCATTTTGTTTTTAAACCGGAACTCGGAGCGGGCCGCCTTATACTAGGCCTAGGGCCTTATCTTGCGTATGGAATTGGCGGTAGTGCGGTATTGGACGGTAATGATGTAGACGTTGAATATACAAAGAACAGGACTGTAGGGGATGTGAATTTCACCCTTAAACCCCTTGATGCCGGCGCTGACGTTTTTTTCGGATATGAATTCCCGGTGCCCTTTTATGTACAGGTCAATGCCCAGCTGGGATTGCTTGATCTTATGCCCAAAGTTAACAATGACAACAGCGATGCCATAATTAAGAACACGGGTTTCGGTGTTTCAGTGGGATACCGTTTTGGCGGGGGCGGGAAAAGGTAAAACTGTTTGATGTTTGAAGTTTGAGGTTTGACGTTAACGAACATCAAACCTCAAACAATAAACTACAAACATTTATTTAAACAATTTAATCGTATCATCCTGCAGTAAAACCCACAGGGAGTAAACTCCTATTATAGTACCTACCGGAATTACAAGACACCCGACGGCCGCAATAATCATTACAAAAACTCTCGACCATTTCTGAAAACTCAGAAGTCCTATTCCTCCTATCAATCCAAGGATTGAAACAAGCAAAGTCATTCCCGGAATAAAACTTCCCAGGAATCGCAGAACAGGTCCGGCTACATCCACATCGCCGACAACAGCCTGTGCGAATGAAAATGCAAAGAACATGATGATGGCCCCTATTATGCCAATGGTACTGAAACCAATCTGGAACGCTGCCACAAGCGTTACATGTTTTTTCATGGGAGATTCTTCCATAGAGTATATTTTTATGGAAAGGTAGTGAATTTTGCCTAAACCGGTATATGTCTATACATTAAAAGCGTTTGTATATTTTATACGCATTTAGATAAATCTTTGTCTAATTTTGTCCTGGTTTGGATGGACGATAGCTTCATTTCGGTCGAGATAAAATTAAATGCGTTAAAAACTATTCCATGAAAAATAAGAAATTCAGGACTATCCTGACGGTAATAATCATTGTTTTCATTGCTGTTATTATTTTTTATCCCAAGATTAAGCCTCTTTTCAGTGGTCAGGGCAAAGGCGGTCCCGGCAAAATGATGGGTATGGGTGGCATGGGTGGAGGCCAGCAAACACTTATGGCCAGCGGTTACCTGATTAAACCGGTGGAGATGAAAGAAATGAAGCTCAGTTCAGGTACGATATTGCCTGATGAAGAGGTGGACCTGACATTTGAAACATCCGGGAAAATTGTGGGCATTAATTTTAAAGAAGGAACCCGGGTAAAAAAGGGTGATCTCCTTGCTAAAATAAATGATAAGCCCTTACAGGCTCAACTTCTTAAACTCGTATCGCAGAAGAAACTGGCTGAAGAAAAGGAATTCCGTCAGAGAAGCCTTCTTGAAAAAGATGCAATAAGTCGTGAGAGCTATGATCAGGTGGCCACCGAACTTCAATCGATTGAGGCTGACATTCTGCTCATACAGGCCCGCATAGCTGAAACGGAATTACGTGCGCCCTTTGACGGAATTATTGGTTTACGCCTGCTGAGCGAAGGTAGTTATGCGTCTCCGCAAACCAAGATTGTCAGGCTTGTTAAAACCAGTCCCCTTAAAATTGAATTTGCCATTCCCGAAAGATATGCAAATGAAATTAAGCCCGGTTTCCCCGTTGAATTCACAATCGAAGGAAATAGTAATGTTTTCAGGGCATCTGTATATGCCATTGATCCCAAGATCGACATTAACACAAGGACAATTGTGGTAAGGGCGTTATACCCAAATACAAAAAATGAACTGAAGCCCGGACGGTTTGCCAGTATTAATATGCAGCTTGCCCAGATTGACAATACAATTGCAATCCCTACTGAAGCACTTATTCCTGAAATGGAGGGCGAAAAAGTGTTTGTCTTTAATGGGGGAAAAGCTTCAACCCGTAAGGTTACAACAGGTCTGAGAACCGAGGCGCTTATACAGATAACCGACGGATTGAAATTTGGCGACACACTGCTGACATCCGGTATATTGCAGTTACGTGAAGGTATTCCTGTTCAGTTGGATACCGTTGTAGTTAAGGAATAATAAAAAGAAGAGTTTATGAGTCTTTCGTCAACCAGTATCAAGCGGCCCGTTCTCACAACGGTGTTTTCGCTTGTCATTATATTGTTCGGATTTATCGGGCTTACTTACCTTGGTGTACGTGAATTTCCCAGCGTTGACCCGGCGGTAATCACTGTTAACACTACATATCCCGGTGCAAACTCCGATGTAATTGAAACCCAGATAACCGAACCGCTTGAACAGAATATTAACGGCATACCCGGTATCCGTACGCTTACCAGTGTCAGCCGCCAGGGATCCAGCAGTATAACCGTTGAATTTGAACTCAGCGTGGATCTTGAAACCGCTGCAAATGACGTGAGGGATAAAGTTTCGCAGGCCCAGCGCTTATTACCGAGGGATGTTGACCCACCTGTAGTGGCCAAGGCTGACGCCGATGCAGAACCGATTATGATGCTTGCCATCAAGAGCAACAAGCGGTCACTGCTCGAGCTTTCAGAGATTGCGGACCTCACTTTCAAAGAACAGCTTCAGACAATACCGGGCGTTAGTGCCGTGATGATCTGGGGTGAGAAAAGATATGCCATGCGGTTGTGGCTCGATCCTGCTAAACTGGCCGGTTACGGACTCACCCCTCTTGATGTTCGCAATGCAATTGGCCGTGAGAATGTTGAATTACCGTCCGGTAGTGTTGAAGGCAATACAACGGAGCTCACCATTCGAACCCTGGGATTGATGACAACCCCTGCACAATTTGATAATTTAATCATCAAGCAGCAGGGCGACCAGGTTGTCAGGGTCAGTGATATCGGGCGTGCCGAGCTGGGACCTGAAGATATCCGCGGTATCCTTAAAATGAACGGCGTTCCCATGGTGGCAACTGTTATAATTCCCCAACCCGGCGCAAATCATATCGACATCACGGATGAAGTATACCAGAGGCTTGCCTTTATGCAAAGGGATCTTCCGGATGATATCAATGTTGAAGTGGGATTCGACAATACAGAATATATAAGGTCTTCCATCAAGGAGGTTGAGGATACAATCATGATCGCATTCATCCTTGTTGTTGTTATTATTTTCTTCTTCCTCAGGAACTGGCGTACAACACTGATTCCTATCATCGTTATCCCGGTATCCCTTATTGGCGCCTTCTTTATCATGTACCTGGCAGGCTTTACGATCAATGTTCTTACCCTGCTTGCAATTGTGCTTGCAATAGGTATCGTGGTTGACGATGCCATTGTTATGATGGAGAATATTTACGTGAAAATTGAAAATGGCATGGATCCCATGGAGGCCGGTTTAAAAGGATCGGATGAAATTTTCTTTGCCATTGTAGCCACTACTATTACGCTGATTGCCGTATTCTTTCCGATTGTTTTCCTCCAGGGAATTACAGGCAGACTATTTCGCGAATTCAGTATTGTACTCGCAGGTTCTGTAGCCATCTCAGCATTTGTGGCCCTTACGCTTACCCCTATGCTGTCGACCAAAATGCTCAGGCCGCACAGTACACATGGCTGGATGTTCAGGAAAACAGAAGGATTCTTTGTCCGGTTGAACGATGGGTATAAAAATTCGCTTGACAGTTTCTTTAAAAGGAAATGGATTGCCATTCCGATTGTGGTTGGCGGAATAGGACTGATAGTTCTCCTTTGGTTTAAAATACCGGCAGAAATGGCCCCGCTCGAGGACCGTTCCCAGATAAATCTAAATACGGTGGCGCCTGAAGGTGCCACTTATGAATACCGACTGGCATACGGAGAAGACCTTGCTGATATGGTTAATAAAACAGTTCCGGAGGCCGATAAAATCCAGATGATGGTCAGGAATAATTTCAGCTTTGTGAGAATTGTCCTCAAAAAACCCAAAGACAGAGAACGCTCACAGCAACAGATAGCCGACCAGCTTACTGGACAGGTACGATCAAAGACAAAAGCAAGGTCAATGGTTATGCAGCAGTCCACTTTCGGCGGAAGGCGTGCCGGAATGCCTATCCAATATGTAATACAGGCTCAGAACATCGACAAGCTTCGTGAAGTGCTGCCTGCCTTTATGGCGGAAGTGAATTCCAACCCTACTTTTGTGATGGCCGACGTCAACCTGAAATTCACCAAACCTGAAATCAAGATCAATATCAACCGCGATAAGGCCAACATGCTTGGTGTCTCCACCCAGAATATCGGGCAAACCCTTCAGCTGGCGCTCAGCGGACAACGTTTCGGATATTTTTTCATGAACGGGAAACAATACCAGATACTCGGCGAACTGGCGCGCCAGGACAGGAACACCCCGATGAACCTGCAATCGCTTTATGTGAGGAACAATACAGGCGAAATGATCCAGTTCGACAACCTTGTTACGCTGAAAGAAAGCACAGCACCACCGCAGTTGTTCCGCTACAATCGTTTTGTTGCCGCTACAATATCTTCGGGACTTGCAAAAGGAAAGACAATCAGTGAAGGAATTGCAGAAATGGACAAAATTGCCGATAAAGTTCTAGATGATACATTCAGAACTGCATTGGCTGGTGAATCAAAAGATTTCAAGGAGAGTTCATCAAGCCTGTTGTTTGCTTTCGGGCTGGCGCTTGTGCTGATCTTCCTAGTACTTGCCGCGCAATTCGAGAGTTTCAAAGATCCTGTCATCGTCATGATGACTGTCCCGCTTGCTCTTGTCGGTGCACTCATATTTATGTGGTACTTCGGGATTACGATGAATATCTTCAGTCAGATCGGCCTTATTATGCTTATCGGGCTGGTTTCAAAAAATGGTATTCTCATCGTTGAATTTGCCAACCAGAGACAGGAGGCCGGAATGTCTAAGCTTGATGCCATCCGGTATGCGGCTGCAGCCCGATTTAGGCCAATCCTGATGACCAGTCTGGCAACCATTTTTGGTATTCTTCCGCTTGCTCTGGGCCTTGGCGAAGGAGCACAAAGCCGTATTGCTATGGGTATTGCTGTTGTGGGTGGTATGACCCTGTCAACCTTTCTCACACTTTATGTTGTTCCGTCGATTTATTTATTGGTATCCACTGAAACGAACAAAGTAAAAAATGAAAAGTAGAGCGATCCTGTTTGCACTGTTTTCAGTTTTCTATGGATTCTCGGGTTACGCTCAGGAATTGTATGATCTGAACCGTTGTATTTCCGCGGGATTGGAGAATAACTTCTCAATCCTTATCGCAAAAAACCGTGAACAGATTGCACGGAATAATTACGCTCCCGGAAACGCCGGGTTACTTCCCACTCTTGATATAAGCAGCCGCTATGGAGGTACAGTCAATAACACAAGGCAGGAGTTAACATCAGGAATCGTCACATCGGTATCCGGTGTTCATAATGTTACAGCCAATGCAGGGGTGAACCTCGACTGGACAATTTTCAGGGGTTTTACCGCTCTAACAACCTATAAAAAACTGAACGAGCTTAAAATGGTGGGCGAACTCAACACCCAGATGGCTGTTGAAAACCTGGTAGCCGATATCGCTTCCGAATTCTATTTTTATATTCAGCAGATACAGCTTTATAAAAACCTCGAACATGCCGTATCTCTTTCAAGAGAACGGGTGCGGATTGACAGGGAAAGATACCTGCTTGGGGCAGCTTCAAAGCTTGACCTGTTGCAGTCGATGGTTTACCTGAATTCTGACAGTTCACGGCATTCAAAACAAAGAGAGGTTCTCCGTACATCTCAGGTAAGGCTGAATAAGCTAATGGCAATGGAAAACCTTGGCCAGGATATCATACCAGCCGATTCAATAATTGAAATCAACCCGGGATTGCAATATGATTCACTGCTGGCAATGACTGATGCATCCAATACAAGCCTGCTCATTGCCAGGAAAACACAGAAGATTTCCTCGTATGATTATAAGATCATTGCAGGACGAACCTATCCCTATCTCAGCCTGGGAACAGGTTATTCCTATGCATTCAACCAGTTTGAAAACAGTGATCTTCGCAGGCAGCAGACAGATGGTCTGAACTATGGTGTTACACTGGGATTCACTGTATTTGACGGTTTTAATCAACACAGGCAGAAAACCAATGCCCGCATTGAAATGGATAACCAGGAATACGCTTACAAACAGGTTGACCAGCAGGTAAAAGGTGATCTGATAACCATTTTTTATGCTTACCAGAATAACCTGCTGCTGTTGTCGCTTGAAAAACAAAACCTGGCGACAGCACAGGAAAATCTTCAGATAGCTCTTGAAAGGTATAAACTGGGTAGCTTGTCAGGACTCGAATTACGCGAAGTTCAACAGAGCCTGCTTGAAGCTGAGGAACGGCTGATATCCGTTCAATACCAGACTAAAATTGCTGAAATTTCCCTGCAGCAGATTTCGGGGAGGGTTATGGAGTATGTGAATTAGCATTCGACAGGAACGTCATTGCGATGACCGGTTCCTACGGTCAGAAGCAATCTGCCCGCACAGGCACACCGCTGTAAAAAGCACAGCCCACGTCATTGCGAGGAGCAAGACAAATCGATGATTATACCAGAATGTAAAGAGACGAAGCAATCTGCCCGCACAGGCAAACGGTTGCAAGGATAGATACCGGATTCTGGATGTGGTCACTCATATGTCCCATTGGTCACATAGGTTCCTGTGTTTTAATACCGGACACCTATTAAAGAAGTTTTTACACTTGGGTAAGTCCTGCCTGTGCCGTCAGATTGCTTCGTCGCAGGAGATTTCGGCATAATCAATTTATGAGGGGCTCCTCGCAATGACGTGCAGCCTCACACAAACAACATCCTGAACAGCAAGAACAACAAGCCTGAGAACAGGATGGTGACGGGAAGGGTTATCAGCCATGCAATGCCAATGGCCGCCACTGTTTTCTTTTGAAGATTCTTAAAGCCGCTGTCGGCTACCATGGTGCCGGCTATGCCTGATGACAACACATGTGTGGTGCTTACAGGAAGCCCGAACATACTGGAAACCGTTATTGTGCTTGCCGCAATCAGTTCCGCACTGGCGCCCTGTGCATAGTTGAGATGGGTTTTCCCGATTTTCTCACCTATAGTAACCACTATCCTTTTCCAGCCAATCATGGTTCCAAGGCCCAGTGATACGGCAATGGCCAGGATAACCCACAACGGGGCATATTCTGTAAATCCCCTTACATTTGAGAGGTGGGCGTTGTATTGTGCCACCCATTGGACATTGTTTGAACCGGCCATTGATTTGATAAGACCATCGGATTGTTTCGACAATAATAAAATATTACGGCGCGCTTCCAGGCTGTTGGCCCTTGTCATATCTGAAAAACTGCGGATTCCGGCAACAGTACCGGATATTGTATCAATGCCGGCAATAATATTATGGTAATAAGTTTTGGAATCAATACCGAGTTTGTTTGGGTCAATTTGTTTCAATTCCTGTTTCATCGACATCAACGAGCTTTGAAGCTGTTGCGGATCTCTTTTCTGATCAAGGGCAAACCTCATGGGAAGTATTGCGATCAGGATAATCATAATGAGACCGACCCCTTTTTGCCCGTCGTTTGATCCATGCGAAAAACTAACAAATGTGCATGTAAGAACCAGAATAGAGCGTATCCACATCGGCGGGGCCTTTTTTGCAGGAGGTTCCTTGAATAATGCTTTTTTCCGGACAACCTTTTCAAGAATGTACATTAACCCCATAGCCATGAAGAAACCAAAGAACGGGGATATAAGCAGGGACAGCCCCACATCTTTCACTTTTTTCCAGTTCAGCAGAATATCATGGCTTCCGGGTAAAAGCATGTAGGCAATGCCCACACCGAAAATGGAACCAAGAAGAGTATGAGAACTGGAACACGGAATACCGAGATACCAGGTTCCGAGGTTCCATAATATGGCAGTGAAAATAAGAGCCAGAATCATGGCCATATTGTGATAAATACTGGCATCGGTAAGGGCTTCAACAGGAAGAAGGTTGATAATTCCCACAGCTACGGCAATGCCGCCGACATTTACCCCGATGAAATTCCAAAGTCCCGACCAGATCACGGCATTTCTTGGCTTTAGTGAATGCGTATAAATTACCGTTGCTACCGCGTTGGCCGTATCGTGGAAACCATTGATAAATTCAAAGGAAAGTGCAGCAGCTATACAAAAGAAAAGGAGAATAGTCAAAGAGGTATCCAGTCCAAACATAGATTGGTATTTTCTGATACAAATTTAATCGGTTTCGTGAAATAATGGTGAAAATAGTCTGTTAGTCTGTTAGTCTGCTAGACTATTAGGTGAGACGTCATTGCGAGGAGCCGGACTAATAATTGATTATACCATATTCTGATGCGACGAAGCAATCTGCCTGCACAGGCACACCCTGACAAAAGCTTGATCCCATTAATGATTTCTCTTGGCCAGGCTCTTCCTGTTCGGGCAGATTGCTTCGTCACATATAATTATTCTATAATCAAAGATTTATCACGCTCCTCGCAATGACGTTCAGCCCGTCACAGTATCATCCTGAACAACAGAAACAGCACCCCTGAAAACAACATGGTCACCGGGATGGTAATAAGCCAGGCAATGCCTATGGAGGCAAGGGTTTTACCCTGCAGATTCTTTAACCCGTTGCCTGATACCATTGTTCCGGCAATCCCCGATGACAATACATGGGTTGTGCTTACCGGTAGTCCCAGGAAACTGGATGTTGATATGGTTGCGGCTGCAACGAGGTTTGCTGCAGCACCCTGTGCGTAGGTAAGACGGCTTTTCCCGATTTTTTCACCCAGTGTCACTACAATTCTTTTCCACCCGATCATTGTTCCGAGTCCCAATGCCAGTGAAATCATCAGGATTACCCACCAGGGTGAGTATTCCGTGTAGGTTTTAATAAAAGTTAAATGTCCTGAATATTTTTTCTTCCATTCCGGAGATAGCGAATTAGCTGCCAAAAGGGTGTTTGAACGGCGGGCTACAATCAGAATGTGTCTCCTCACAGCGGCTCCCTGGTTACCCGGTAATTCACCAAAGCGTGTTATTCCATGAAGCTTGTGATTCAGAGAATCGAGATTGGCCTTTATTTCGGTGTAGCAGACTTTTTGATTTGCATTAAACAATGAATCATTGGCTTCAGCAATAAGCGACTGCATACTGATTGTTTGTTTTTCCAATTGTACCGGATTTTTTGTGTGATCCAGTGCAAAGCGCACGGGAAGAATGGCCATCAGGATGATCATAAGTAAACCCACTCCTTTTTGACCGTCATTTGAGCCATGTGAAAAGCTGACAAACGTGCTTGTAAGTATAAGTATTGACCGGATCCACAATGGAGGCGCTTTCTTGGCAGGAGGCTCTTTAAAAATGGCCTTGTTCTTAATAATCAACTTAAGGAGGATCATTAACAGTATGGCAAGCAAAAATCCGATCACCGGCGATATGAGCAATGACAGTCCGGCTTCCTGGACCTTAAGCCAGTTGAGGCTTATGCCATGGTTATTCGGTAAAAGAATATAACCGATGCTTACACCTGTTATGGATCCGATTAACGTATGAGAGCTGGAACAGGGGATTCCGAGGTACCACGTGCCGATATTCCAGATGATTGCTGTTATGATAAGCGCCATCACAAGCGCCACATTGTGTGCCAGGTTTCCATCAGTGAGTGCTTCAACAGGCAGCAGGTTCACAATTCCAATGGCAACAGCTATTCCTCCGACATTTACGCCTATGAAATTCCATATCCCTGACCAGATAACCGCAGGCAGAGGTTTTAATGAATGTGTATAAATAACTGTGGCAACTGCGTTGGCTGTATCATGAAATCCATTGATAAACTCGAAGGCAAGTGCGGATGCAATACAAAAAATCAGAAGAAATGCAACAGACGGTTCAAGACCTGACATAAAGTGAAAATTTCACTCACAAATTTAAAATTGTTAATTTTATTTTAGCAACTAATTGTTTATTTTACGTTAAAAGGTTTAATTTTCCCGCATTACAAGGCTTAAACTATTCTAAATTACCCCGACATGTATACAGAACTGGAAAAGAAGATGTATGGCAAATCCAAACTCCGCAAGAAAATGCGTGACGTGAGGAATTTTTTACTTGCCCTGCTCGGCTTGTTTTTTATTACAGTTGCATTTACTATTGTAATCGACAGGAATGACGCCATCGGCGATGGCATGAAAAATATCCGTTACGGATTTTTCTCCTTTGCCCTGATCATCAGCGGAACTGCCGTTCTGATCAGTCTGATGTTGAAATCGAGAAAATAAACCTGTCTTACGCTTCATTAACACAAAGCGATTTTAAAAGATTACAGGCAGATTCAACAGAGAGTATCGGTTCACAGGTGAGAGTGAGTTTGTCATTCCCTTCCTTCATCCTGAAACGCGATGGTTGTTTCTGCACAAAGCTTAAAATATTACTGAACGTTTTGGTTTTATAGTAATCCGATTTTTGATTCGAAATAAAATACCCGATCATTTTTCCATTTTTCATAACGAGTTTTTCAAAACCCAACCGGTTCGCCAGCCATCTTAACCTTACAACCTGCAGCAATTCTTTACTTGGATCGGGTAATGGGCCAAACCGGTCATTCAGCGCGGATTCATAATCTACAAGTTCTTCCTCCGTCTGAACCTGGTCGAGCTCCCTGTAAAGGCTCATTCTTTCAGAAACATTTGAAACATAATCATCAGGAAATAGTAGTTCCATGTCAGTATCGAGCTGGCAATCCTCGACATAAATTTTGTTTTCTTTCTGCTCGGCTGTTTCTTTCCGTGCAAAAAGTTCCTTGTATTCATTTTCTTTCAGATCGGCAATGGCTTCATTAAGAATCCTTGTGTACGTTTCAAACCCGATATCGGCAATAAATCCGCTCTGTTCCCCGCCAAGCATGTTCCCCGCACCCCGTATGTCAAGATCGTGCAACGCAATGTTGAATCCGCTGCCGAGTTCAGATAATTCTTCAATTGCCTTAAGCCTGCGTCGGGCTTCAGGAGTAAGCACCGTGGGTGGTGGTGCCAGCAGGTAGCAGAAGGCTTTTTTATTTGAACGGCCCACGCGGCCTCTCAGCTGGTGAAGATCGCTTAATCCGAAATGATGGGCATTATTGATAAAAATGGTATTGGCATTCGGAATATCAAGTCCCGATTCTATAAGCGTCGTGGCAATGAGCACATCATAATCCGCACGGACGAAATCGGTCATAACCTGTTCCAGTTTCGGCCCTTCCATCTGACCATGAGCCACACAGGTTTTAACACCCGGGCAGATCTTCCGTATCAGGGTTTCCACTTCATAAATGTTCTGAACCCTGTTATTTATAAAGAATACCTGGCCGCCACGGGACAACTCATATTCAATGCCTTCACGGATGATGTCATCATTGAAAACATGCAGTTCGGTGATAATCGGATGCCTGTTAGGCGGAGGTGTGTTGATAACTGAAAGATCACGGGCGCCCATAAGCGAAAACTGGAGAGTTCGCGGAATGGGTGTTGCTGTAAGCGTGAGGGTGTCGACATTAACCTTTAAGTTTTTCAGCTTTTCTTTTGCCGAAACACCAAATTTCTGCTCTTCATCAATGATCAGCAGGCCGAGGTCTTTAAACCGAATATCGGCTCCAAGCAACCGGTGTGTACCTATTATTATATCGATCTTTCCTTCGGCCAGTCTTTTTATGATATCCGTCTGTTGTGTCCCCTTTTTAAACCGGTTAATGTATTCAAGATTGCAGGGAAAGCTGGCAAGCCGTTCTTTAAATGTATTGTAATGTTGCAGGGCAAGAATCGTAGTAGGTACCAGTATGGCAACCTGCTTGCTGTCAGCCACAGCTTTAAATGCAGCCCTCACGGCCAGCTCGGTCTTCCCGAAACCCACGTCACCGCAGACAAGCCGGTCCATAGGATTTTCCGATTCCATATCCTCCTTTATGGCCAGTGTTGATTTAACCTGGTCGGGTGTGTCTTCATAAATAAAGGAAGCCTCAAGTTCATTCTGCATGTAAGTATCGGGTGAAAACGCAAATCCTTTCTGCATTTTACGGCGGGCATACAAATCAATGAGTTCACGGGCAATATCCTTGATCTTTTTACTGGTGCTCTGTTTCAGCTTTTGCCATGCGCCAGTTCCCAGTTTGTACATCCTGGGAGGCTCATTGTCCTTTCCTTTGTATTTTGAAATACGGTGAAGCGAGTGGATGCTGACATACAGCACATCATTATCCTGGTAAACCAGCCTGATCGATTCCTGGATCTTGCCGTTGATATCAATTTTCTCAAGTCCTCCGAATTTTCCGATCCCATGGTCAATGTGCACCACATAATCGCCCGGTTGAAGGCCTTTCAGCTCTTTAAGCGACAGGCTGCCCCTGTTTGAAAAATAATTATGGAGAGTATATTTATGATAGCGCTCAAAAATCTGGTGGTCGGTATAGCAGCTCACTTTAAGATCGCGATCGATGAATCCTTCGTGAAGCGTTTTAAGAAGTGGATGAAATTTTATTGAGCTGTTGATGTCCTTGAAGATCGAAGAAAGTCTTTCAATTTGTTTTTCGCTGTCGCTCAGAATATAATTTTTGTAGTCATTTTTACTGAGCACTAGCAAATCTTCAGCCAGCAGGTTGAAATTTTTGCTGAATGCAGGCTGGGGAAGGGTATTGAAAGGGCATTCATGACTGCCCGGGAAAAAGTTGCGTGAAGCGAATTCAACCACGCTGAAATCTGGTATTTTGCTTACAAGGTAATGGCCGGTTGTTAACTGGTTTTCAGTCACAGGAAGCACTTCATCGCGTTTCTCTGACTTACGCGACACCTCATCATATATATCATTTAGTTTAGCTGCTGTGAAATGAACATCTGTAATCCACACAACCGAGGATGAATCGAGATAATCGGTCAGCGGTTCGCTGATGTCTTCCTGTTTCAGTTCCTGGACATTGGGGAGGATGCTGATATGATCGTGAAGGTTTTTTGAAAGCTGGTTTTCCACGTCGAAGGTACGGATGGATTCCACTTCGTCGCCGAAAAAGTCGATGCGGTAAGGATCGGGGTTGGCAAAGGAAAATACGTCTACAAGACTGCCGCGAATGGCGTACTGGCCGGGTTCATACACAAAGTCGGTTTCAGAGAACCGGTATTCTTCGAGCATTTCGCGGATGAAGCTTATTGAAATTTTTTCACCTTTGTTTAATAACAGTGTATTTTTTTTAAGCTTAACCTGGGTGATTACCTTTTCGGCAAGACCTTCTGGGTAAGTGACAATAACAAGAAAATTCTCTCTCGAAGTTTTATCCACTGATCCGAGCCTGTTCACCACGTTGGTCCGAAGGATCACGTTTCCGCTGTCAATCTGGTTATAATGAACCGAGCGTTTAAAGGAAGACGGGAAGAACAGTACATTGTCGTTTCCGAGAAGATTAACAAGGTCATTATAAAAATAGGCTGAATCCTCCTTTTCAGGCAATATGACAAGGTGGATGCCGGATAATTCCGGGATCAGAGCTGCAGCCACAATGCTTTTCGAAGACCCTGCGAGTCCCGGACAATGGGCCTTCGCATTTTTATTTTCTCTGAGAAAAGAAGTCAGATTCCCGACCCCGGGATGATTCCTGTATAATTCGACAAGTTCGTTCAGCGCCACATTTAATCAATGAGGTGCAAAAATAGTAAAAATAGTCTGTTTGTCTGTTGGTCTGTTAGTCTGTTAGCGAATAGCCGTCATTTCATCGGCCGTTTAACAGAATCTTCGGTTTTGTTTGAGACAAAAACCTTTTAATAAGTGAAAAGTGCTATTTTTAAGAAACAATCAATAAACCATGGAATGAAAATTTCAATAATAGCACTTGGATTTATTATTCTTAGTTGTGGAAATAACAAAATGGAACATAGTGGCATATCAGAAAGTAAAATACCGGGAAATGACAGTGAAGGCATATCCATTCAAAATGGGCAAGACCAACAGGTAAACACTGTATTAAGTCATACTGAATTTGAAAAATTAACAGTTGAAGTGGATACGAATAATCCATTCTGGAAAAAGTATAAAGAATTCGCCAATCCTAATTCCAATGTTATCAGTTTCCCCGGTAATAAACCATTGTCCGATTTCATTTCAGACAATGGCATAAAAAATTATGACCGAAAATTTGAAAAACCACCGCTGGTTGAAAGCGCTTTTGTGCCATATTCCAGAACTTTTAAAAGCGAAAAATGGACTGCTGTTGGTTATACCATTATATACCGGGATGAAGATTCTTCTCTTGGCTGTGAATCCGAATTAACAGTGCATAACAGTGACGGAGAAATGTGTTTTAATTTAAAAGGAATCGAAATAAACATTAATGAAATAGTCGTTACGGATGATGGCAAATATGTTTGTTTTTCCTATGGAATAGATGATGAATACGGAGCTTTGTTAAATGAAGGATATAGAATATATGATATCGGAAGCAAGAAAATAATAGCTGAGGAAAAATTTTCAGGACAGTATTATAATGTACATCCCGGGTCAATGCATAATAATATAAAGATCGGCATGCTTAAAGATGGGCCGAACAGTTTTTATGTTATTTACGATTTCAGAAATTCTACCAGATATAAATATGAATATCTCCCCGGGCCGGATAAGCAATTAGTCAAGATTACCGAAGGAGGTTTTGTTTTTAAAGCAAACGGAATCTTTGATACTCTACTTTTTAAAAATATCGCGGTTAAGGAAACTTTTTAATTTAATCGGGGTCGGACCCCCTTTTTTGCACAATACAGCGAGCGAGGGGGCGGCACAGCCGCCCCCTCGCTCGCTTGTCTACACAACCAGGATGTCATTCCGACCGGAGGGAGGAATCTGGTTTCGTTATACTATGATGGGCGTTGCTGATCGTCTTCCTTAATTATGAAACAAATAAAATCCGTAATGTCCTGCAGTATATCCTTCAGCCATCTCATTGGCGGTCAGTTCTATTTTATACTGGGCGGTTTCATTTATATCAATCATTAAGCTGGTGGTGTTTGAATCGCCTACTGTACCGCTTTTTACCCAGGTCCATTTATCGTCCACCCATTTGTAGAGGTTGACGCCTATCTGGTTGATGCGGTAATCTCCGTAAGTAAATACTCCATAGGTGTATCCTTCATAAAGTGTCCTGTAAATCTCCCGAACACGGTCGGTAAACATCAGGTCAAATTCAATATGGACTATCTCAAGTGAATCCGTTTCAAAAGCTTCAATTACATCGTTCATTTCATCCACAATCGGCTTCATGGAGGTTCCGGCTTCGTTGTCGAGATCAATACCCGTTTGTGAATGAGCCATGCAAAACATGCCGAACAGAAATGCGAGTGATAAACTAATCTTCTTCATAGTGAGTGAAAGTTAGAGTTGAAAGTTATTTTGACGTTTTCTTATACGGTGATTGATTGAAAGTGGTTAACTACAGAGAACACACTGAATGATTTTTTTTGCGGCCGAGTCGAAATATTTTTTCAGGCGGTCAGACGAAGTCGGAGACTTCGCCTGGCATATTAGACATTGCCTAGCATTGTGGTAAAATTCTTTCTATTTTTACGTAAAATCATTTCAGCATGAAAGTTTTCAAATTCGGCGGGGCGTCAGTTAAAGATGCGGATTCTGTTAAAAATATTGCAACCATCCTTCGTAAATACAACGAAGACCTTGTTGTTGTGATTTCTGCCATGGGCAAATCCACCAATGCATTTGAAAGAGTGCTGAATGCCTGGATGAAAAGTGATAAGACCACAGCGCTTGAAGAGTCTGAAGCCATCCGTCAATATCATTTTAAGATAGCCGGGGAGCTCATTTCTGATCCGGGACATGCCCTGTTCTCCGAACTGGATAATATTTTTTCCGGCATCGATAAAAAACTGAAAAGCCACGAACCGGCTTCTACCTACAACCAGGAATACGATCAGCTTGTATCCCTGGGTGAAATTATCTCCACAGTTATAGTAAGCAATTATCTTAATCATATTGGAATTGCCAGCCAATGGGCTGACGCCCGCCAGTTCCTTAAAACGGATTCCACATTCAGGGAAGGGCGCGTTGATTGGGATATTTCCGATAAGCTCATTAAAAACCTGTTCGATTTTAAGAATAATCACCTTTATATCACCCAGGGTTTCATCGGATCAACGGTCAGCAACCTTACCACTACCCTTGGCAGGGAAGGCTCTGACTACACTGCGGCTATACTTGCTTATGTGCTTTCAGCCGAATCCGTCACTGTATGGAAAGATGTACCCGGTGTATTGAACGCCGACCCGAAATGGTTTGACAATACAGTAAGGCTTGAACAAATTTCCTATCTCGATGCCATTGAGCTGGCTTATTACGGCACCAGCGTTATCCATCCGAAAACCATTCAGCCTCTAAAAAATAAAGGAATTCCGCTGTATGTAAAATCTTTTATCCACCCTGACGATCCGGGAACAGTGATCGGTAATGAAGAGTATGACAAGCTGATCCCTTCCTTTATTTTTAAAATGGACCAAGTTTTAATTCATGTCCATCCCACTGATTTTTCATTTATTGCCGAGGACAACCTTGAAAAAATTTTCAGGTGTTTTGCCGGCTACGGGTTACGAATTAACCTTATGCAGAATTCGGCAGTAAGCTTTGATGTTTGCGTGAATAATGATCTGAGTCGCATTCCGCTTGTGCTTGCCGACCTTGAAAAAGATTTCAGGGTAACCAGTTCAGCGGGACTCGAACTCATCACCATCCGCTATTATGATGATGAAACCATTAAACGCGTGCTTGTAAATAAAGAACTGCTGCTTACACAGAGGACGAAGAATACGATACAGATGGTGGTACGGGATCTCGGATAAAACCGAGCGTCATTGCGAGTAAGAACACCTTTTTAAAGATCACCCGGTGAAATGACAACCATGGCTTTCACAAATAGCTACGAAGTAGCGAGATCTGAATAACCGCGGGTGAAACCCGTGGATTATGATGTCAGCAGACAAGAACCCT
>DATGXG010000059.1 GCA_035299085.1 Bacteroidales bacterium
GATGATGCAACTGTAAACGGAAACGAAATGCTGGCCTGCAACTAATATGAAAGAATATGTGTAAACACTATATTGGGGTTATGTAAACCTGCTGTGACGAGAGTTCAGCAGGTTTTTTGTTTATCGGGGCTTCGCCCCGAACTCATTTACTTTCTTTGTCCTGTCACAAAGAAAGTAACAAAGAAAAGACCAGACAAAACGACTCCCAGCGCGCTCTGCTGCAAGGCAGGAATTTCTAACAACCGGTCGCAAGCTCGTTTGTAAGAAATTCCAAGCCTTGCAGCATTCACAGCCACGCCGGCTCCACGTTTTGTCCCGGCCCACCCACGGTGGCTTCGATTAGTTGGTGGTTTAAAAACAAAGCTGTGAGATGGTGTTTTTGACTATCCGCTTCATTGAACATAGAGATAGCGCCTGAGGACCGCTCCGTCCGCCTCTGAAAAAACGCGTTAAAAAAATTAATTCACGTAGCGTTAAGAAAGAAAAGCTGTCTGAGCCCGATTCCTGCGGGCGAGTTCTTTTCTTTTAGCGTAGTGAATTAATTTTTAGCGATTTTTTCAGCAGCGGCGGCATTTTTTGGCTACTTTTTTTTGCTGCAGAAAAAAAGTAGCTCAGGGTTTGGGGTGAAACCCCGAAAATTACTCCGAAACCAGATCAATCTCCAGCGTTATATCATCATAGATGTATTCATCCTTTGTTTTGGAGGATTTCGACTGGTAGTTGATTCCCCATTTTGTCCTGTTAATTGTAAATGCAGGTGTGCTGGCTGTAAATTTTCCGTTTAACAGGTTAATACTGGCATCAAAACTTACTTTTTTAGTAATTCCCCTGATAGTCAGGTCACCTTCAATCCGGTGGGTATATTTCCTGTGCTCAACATCTTTATTATTTAAGCTTTCTATACCTGTGATCACAAAATGAGAAATCGGATATTTTGAGGCATCGAAAAATTGAGGAGATTTCAGATCATTTATGAGTTTATCATTACTCTGCCTCTCACTCAAATCACTATCCACAATGGATTTCATATTAATATCAAATGTCCCGCCGGTTACCTTGTTGTTGCTTACGATCAGCTGGCCATTTGACAATTTAATATATCCCCTGTGTTCACCCGTAGGTTTGCTTGCCGTCCATTTTATCCGGCTGTCCGCTGTATCTATGTGTATCGCCTGTTGTGAATAAAGCGTGCCAACTCCCGATAACAGAAGAAAGACAATAAAAGTCCTTAAAAAATGAATGTTCATTTTTCCGATTATTATGTTTAACCCTAAACCCTTCGATTTAAACAGTTTAACCGGTTGAAGGTTCAAAGGATTTAAACAAATAACAGCCGGATCAATTGTCCATTTCCTTTGTAATGTTGATTGCGGCTATCGTTCCATCGGCAATTGCCGTAGTTATCTGGCGGTACTTTTTGCTTCTGACGTCACCTACGGCATAAACATCCTTAATGCTTGTGCGCATATCTTCATCCGTTTTGAGGTAACCGTAATTGTCCAGTTCAAGCTTTCCACCGAAAAGGTCAATATTTGGCTTTAATCCCACAAATATAAAAATGCCGTCAGTCACAAGCTTTTTGGTCGCCTTATTTTTCAGATCTTCAGCCATTACGATCATTTTATCACCCTGGCGACTGAAGGACCGCGGCTCGTGACTGAACAGAACCTCCACCCTCGGATTTGCCAGCAGTTTTTCCTGTGCCTGCTTATTCGCCTGGAATTTGTCGAATTGATGGATCATAGTGACTTTCGAAGCAAACCTGGTAATGAATTCAGCTTCTTCAACGGCCGAATTGCCCCCTCCAATCACGATCACTTCCTTATCGGCGTAATATTTGGCATCGCATGTAGCGCAATAAGAAATACCCTGCCCTTTAAACTCCTTTTCACCCGGGATATTCAGATAGTTCGGAGAAGTTCCCGTTGCTATGATGATCTTCCTGGGCCGGAGAGTTTCAAATTCGTCAATAACGATTTCCTTCTTTTCAAGGTCGACATGTGTGACATCCACTGCCACTTTAAAGACGGTGCCGCATTTCTTTGTCTGCTCCGACATGTTGTGAGAAAGCAGGTAACCCGGCTGGGGATCAATGAATCCCGGGTAATTCGAAACCTGGTGGGTGAGACTCACATGACCGCCAGGTAACCCGGTGTCAATAAGTACCGTGTTTATTCTTGCCTGGCAGAGATAAAGGCCGGCTGTTAATCCGCCGGGACCGCTTCCGATAATAGCCACATCATATTCGGTTGTAAAAGGCCTGATCGAATTTTTAATTTTCTGAGCCTTTTCTGCAGGGATCATTGAATTCAGGTTGAAAATGATATCAGACCGTTTAATTGCCCCTGACAACCGGATGCCGGTTTCTTTGCCGTTTTCGAAGAAAATCAGTGTGGGTGAACTTCTTACCCCCAGTTTTTCGGCCAGCTCGCGGTTCTGCTGCCTGTAAATTTTCACAAATTTAATATCACTGCCATACACCGATGCCAGTGATTCAAATTTAGGAGCCAGCGCCTCGCAGGGCGGACATTCTGTTGAATAAAAATCGACAACTGCTTTGCCGGTTTGCATCACTTCGGCTTCGAATTGGTCTGTGGTGATTTCTTTCATTGTGTTAGGTTATTAGGCTATTAGGCTGTTAGGCTGTTAGTAAAGTAATAAGGTGGTTAAGGCCTAAGAGATTCTTCTGAAATCAAAAATCAGTGTTCGATGTTCGGTGTTTTTTAGGGTGCATCCAACCTCAAACCTCAAACTTATATAATGCGATCCCCATCTCCATCAATTCCTTCAGAGGACGGCAGTCGGGGGCATTCAGATTCCCATCACGGTTAAATGCCACACTGGCACAACCGCCGCCGCAGGCCAAACGCACGTTGCAGGTCCGGCATGCCGGTATGCTCAATACATCACGCTGTTGCCACGCTTTAACTTTTTCATTGTTAAGCATTACATCCGGGTAAAAGCTACCCAGCTCTTCCCCTGCTTTCCCGACAGTGGCAGTACATGAATATATTTTTCCTGTATAATCAAATGCCCATTCTGTTTTACAGCCGGGACACGAATCAAAGAGAGGATCCGGAAGTTCTCCATTTTCAAAGAGAAATTTCGATACAGAATAGGCCGGCTTATGAAATTCGGTTATCACGGGATATTTCTGAATCAGATCATACAGATCGCGGTAGAGTTCAATGCGTGAGTATAGCTTCGACTGCTCACTCTGGCAATGATGCAGCTCGTAATTGCGTCCAAGCTGTGTTTTAAACGAAGATGACGTTGTCCATCCTCTCTTATACGCAAATTCAGCCAGTTCAGGCAATGTACCTATGTTTTCCCTGTCGAGTACAACCCTGAGATTAACGGGTATTTCCATGCCCAGTGCTGAATCAATGCCGTCAACTATCCTTGAAAACGTTCCGGTTCCGTCTTTCAGATGACGGCGCAGGTTGTGGGTTGTTTCAGTGCCATCGAGGGTAACCTGCACTTCCCTAATTTTTGCCATTGAAATAACCGGCAGGTATTCGGTCAGATTATATCCGTTTGTTACAATGGCGAGTTCGAGTTGTGACTGGTTGCACTTTTCGATGAAGTACGTTATAAACTCTATATTGCTGTTACCTGAAAGCAGCGGCTCGCCGCCAAATAGAGTGACATACTTTTTGCGACCTGCAAAATGTTCATTCACGTAGTTAAAGAATGCGTCCGTAACGGCTATCCGCGATTCGCTTCTCCGGTTCACATAATCATCCTGGTAGCAATAGGAGCAGTTGAAATTGCACTCATAGGTAGGAGCAAAAAACAGCTGAACTTCATCGGTTTCACGGGCATCAATAAAATCAAGATACTTCCTGCGGAATAATTTATTTTCCTCTGACGGTTCAACTGCATACCCTTTATGGATGAAATCCGGGTCGTCAGGAATGCTGTTATTCAGGATCAACCCTGCTTCCTTTTCAGAGATGAAATCAGCGTTTCCGCTTATAAGGTTTATTATAAAGTACTTTTCAGAATTATAGACCCGCGAAAGAATATTATGCTTCGAGAGCTCCATGATCAATCAATCGTGGCAACCGGCAACAATTTTTGAGTTTTTGGCACAGCACTGGGCTACTTTTTTCTTGTTCTCAACAGCTTTCTTTTTTCTGATAATTGATTTCATAGTATATAGTTTTAAATGTTTATTCTAATCAATCCGGTCCGGTAAACATTTAACCGCAGCAACAACATGCTGACGCCTTTTTACCAAATATAGTGAAACTGGATACAAATACAGCACCTTTTTTATAGGGTTTGCTTTCTTCCATTACACTTATATTGCTGAAGCCTGCCTCATCGAGGGTCTTCATATATTCATCCCTTGTAACCGCCCCTGCCCAGCACTCCGATACTGCAACCGGGTCATTCCTGTATTCTTCAGGCACAGGTTCAGTTGAATATATGTCACTGACAACAAACCGGCCTCCGGGTTTGAGCATCCTGTAAATTTCTTTCCATACAGACAGCTTATCCGATGCATGGTTAATAGTACAATTGGATATAACCAGGTTGGCAATACCCCCCGGAATGGCAATATGCTCCAAATCCGATTTCAGAAAGCTTACATTGGTGATTCCAAGCTTTTCCGCGTTGGCGGTGGCCGTTTCGAGCATGCCATCGGAAATATCAACGCCGTAAACGAAGCCCTTCGATCCTACTTCATCAGCCATTCTCAGCACGTCGGTACCGCGGCCGCTTCCCAGGTCAATACATATTTCACCGGGTTGTGGTTTTGCGTAGTTTATGGCTCCCCCGCACGACAGGCAACATGACTCCTGCGCCAGAGCCGAGTAACGGATGTTTATAGATGATGTGTCCATTGATGTGATTGTGGGGGCGAATATATATAATTATTTAGATTTATCTATATGTGAGGTAAAAATTAATAGTTGGAGACTATTAGACTATTAGACTATTAGACTATTAGACTATTAGGCTATTAGACTATTAGACTATTAGGAAAAAAGGTCAACGCATGCTTCTTATTAATGCAGAAAGAACTTTTTCTGTTTCGATAATCTTTGGTTCACAGTTTTTATTCATGTCCTGTTCAATAAATCCCAGCCTGAAAGCCAGACCAAATTGATAATGTAACTCTTTAAGTGAGCCATACGCTATATCGAGAAATCTCTTGTATTCTGACTGGGTCGATCTGGCACACCCTTCAACAATATTCGATGGAACCGAAATGGCTGCTCTTCTGATTTGAGAAGTCAGGCCAAACATTTCCTGTTTGGGAAATGACTGAGTTGCTTTATAAATTAATAAAACGGTTTCGTCAGCAAGTGTAAATGCTCTAAGATTTTTGTGTTCTCTCATAACTTTGGTTTTTACGGATTATTAAATTGGGTTTTATTGCTAATAGCCTAATAGCCTAACAACCTAATAGCCTAAAACGTCATCGTAAACACCGTCTCCTCCCCGGGCTCGGAGTGGGCGGTGATGGTGGCGTTGTGGAGACGGAGTATTTGTTTCGAGAGACTTAAACCTATTCCGGAGCCGGAAGGTTTGGTGGTGAAAAATGGTATGAATATTTTATCGAGTACATCCTTGAGAATGCCGGGGCCGTTATCAATAACCTGCAGCGTAATCCTTCCCCTCTTGTTCATGAAAGCCAGGAGCTGAATCCGGCCATTTGACTGGCCATTGAGTGCATGAATCGCATTTTTTAACAGGTTGATCAGAACCTGTTCAATCAGTTTATCGTCGGCTGTAAATTCAAGGCTTTCAGGTTCAACAACGACAACGAATTCAATTTTATTCGCTTTTATCTCATCTTCCATGAGATTCACAATGCTGTCGAACAATTCCTTAACACTGCACAGCTTGAAATCAGGCTTGGGTATGCGGGTAAGATTTCTGTAAGTATTCACAAAGTGAAGCAGTCCTGTACTCCTTTTATTGATTGTCTGCAATGCCTCCTGGATCTCTCCCACACTTTCCGTATCGATTTTAAGTTCACTTTCCGAATTCTCTCCCACCATCCCTTTCAGCATCAGGTCGAGTGTTGAAGAAAGCGACGCTATAGGGGTAATCGAATTCATGATTTCATGGGTAAGCACCCTGATCAGCTTCTGCCAGGCCTCGGTTTCCTGCTCTTCAAGCACATTTTGTATATCCTTGATCGTTACAAGATACACCAGCTTATCCTTCACCTTTATTGTAGATCCATATATAGCCAGTTGCAGGAAATCGTCTTCAAATTGCACCTTAACCAGCTTGTTTTCACCGGGTTTAATTGTAAGCAGAATATGAACGAGTTCACTGCTCAGCGTTTCAAGGGCTTTGATATTCCGGATGCTCGACATCTGGAACAGCTTTTTGGCTGTTTTATTGATCAGCTCAATGTCTCCGTCAGCACTGTAAGCAATCACGCTGACATCAATGTTCTGAACAATGGTTTGCAGATAGTGAAAGCTTTCTTCCTTTTCGGCACGGACTTTCTGGAAGTCAAGCATAACCTCATTAAAAGCCTTGTTCAGTTCATTGAAACTGCCTCCCATACCTTCGATCTGAAAGGTGCTCTGGAATTCGGCAAACCGGATGGACTGAAGGAAACTGGTAAGTTCCCGGTTCGTTTTATCAAGATACCGGATAAGTGAAGTAAGCTCAAAGATAACAGTCACTGCCACAATGACAGGCGCAATCAACAACGGCTTGTCAACCAGGAAGATTGAATAGAAAAACAGGAAAAAGGTCGCACCCAGCAACACAACCCTGACCACAATGTTAAACCTGTAATTTTTAAAACCCATATTTTTCCATCCTGCGATACAGGGATGTCCGTGTAAGGCCTAATTCGCTTGCAGCCTGTGATATATTTCCCTGGTTCTGTTTCATTACTTTCTCGATTACCCTTCTTTCGATTTCATCAAGATTATAGGTATCGAATTCAAGGTCACCCGACTTTTTCCTGGGTGTAGAAAGAATGAAATCATCCGGTTCAAGGGAAGGTGTTTCAGTCATGATAACCGCTCTTTCAATGGCATGCTGAAGTTCCCTCACATTGCCGGGCCAGCCGTAATGCATCAGCTTTTTAAGGGATGCCGACGTAATACCACGAATCGGCTTCCTGTATTTCTTTGCGTATATTTTCAGAAAATGATTGGACAGCAGTTCAATGTCGTCTCCCCGTTCACGCAAGGGTGGAAGGTGAATTTCAACTGTATTGATCCGGTATAAAAGGTCCTGTCTGAACAGGTTATTGCTGACCGATTCATATAAATCACTGTTTGTGGCGCAAATGAGCCTAACGTCAACCGAAACGGGGCGGTTGGCACCAACGCGGGTAACCTCACGGCGTTCAATTACAGTTAATATTTTAGATTGAAGCGGCAGAGGTATGTTTCCGATCTCATCCATAAAAAGCGTTCCGCGTGATGCGATCTCAAAACGTCCCGGCTTTTCTTTCTTGGCATCGGTAAATGCGCCCTTTTCATGACCAAATAATTCGCTTTCAAACAATGTATCGCTCAATGAGCCCAGGTCAACGCTGATGAAAACCTCATCCCTGCGCGGTGAGTTGCGGTGCAGTGCTCTTGCCACCAATTCCTTGCCGGTACCGTTTTCACCAAGGATAAGCACATTGGCATCAGTTTGAGCTACCTTTTTAATTGTGGTGAACACTTCCTGCATACGGGCTGAACTTCCGATAAAATCGGTAAAAGGCTGGTCCATTACAGCACTCATCTCTTTTTGTTTCGCCCTCAGGTCATCCGCTTCGAGCCTGGATCTTCTCAGTTTTACCGATGCCGAAATGGTAGCCAGCAGTTTCTCGTTCTGCCAGGGTTTCAGGACAAAATCAGTTGCCCCTGATTTAATTGCCTTAACAGCCTTTTCAGCATCACCGTAAGCAGTAATGAAAACTACAACGGCCTGCGGATCAATCTGGAGTATCCGGCCCAGCCAGTCAAAGCCTTCCTGTCCGCTGATGGCATCTTTATTGAAATTCATGTCAAGCAGGATCATGTCAAAATTCTCTTTCGACATGACCTCAGGTATTTTTTCAGGATTATTGAGAGTGGTGAGTTTTTCTACATGCGGCTTCAGCAGAAGCTTCAACGCAAAAAGAATATCCTCATTGTCATCAATTGCCAGTATATTTCCTGTCTTTTCACTCATTTTCATTCAATTAATCTGTATTGTAACAAAATTAAATAATTAGTTTGAATTAAAAGCTTTTGAAGGGTCAGGTTATATCAATAAAGTGTCCGAAAACGAACGACCGGTGTTTCACTTTTATACAGATTATTTTAAAATCAACTTAGACTAATTTCGATATTACTTTGATTTAAATGTACTTAGGATTATTGGCATAATATATGTAATTTGTTAAAAAAAATTAAAATTAATTTTCTCTCATTGTACTCCGGCTATGGATGGAATGGATCGTAAAATTGAAAAGAAAAGATTCGGTAAAAAGCAGATCTGGATTGGTGTTGGCGTCATAGTGATTATCCTGATTTTTGTGCAGATGGTTTTTGGAGATAAAAGTGCCCGGCTGAATGTCGAAGAAGACAAAATAACTTTGGGCACTGTTGATACAGGGAAATACCAGGATTATATTTCAGTGAATGGCACCGTAGAGCCGATCCGAACTGTTTACCTTGATGCTGTTGAATCAGGACGCGTCGAGGAAATCCTTATTGAAGAAGGAACCCGGGTTAAAAAAGGTGATATTATCCTTAAATTGAGTAATTCAAACCTGTTGCTGGATATCTCGGGTAATGAGGCTGATGTATCAAGAGCAGTAAACGATCTGAAAACTGCCAGGCTGAACCTTGAAAACCAGAATCTTCAAACGCGTTCAAACATCCTCGAGCTAGAATTCAGGTTAAAGAAACTTGAACGCCAGTATAACAATAACATCAAGCTGAATTCGCAAAACCTTATTTCAAAAGAGGATTTTGAATATTCAAAGGAACAGTATGAAGAGACAAAACTGCAGCTCGAATTGCAGCAACAGAAGTACCTGAGAGATTCAACTTATGCCCGGACAAGGATTTCTGTAGACCAGGAATCGATTGAAAGGATGCAAAGCAACCTTAATCTTACCCGCCGCAGGCTTGATGAGCTCAGTATAAAAGCACCCGTTGATGGTGAGCTTGCAACGCTTAATCCCGAGATCGGCGAAGTAATAAACTATGGCACCCGTGTGGGCACGATCAATATCCTGGACTCCTATAAAATGAGGGTATTGATTGATGAGCATTATATCACCCGCATAAACAGGGGGCTAACAGCCGACTTTGATTTCGCCGGAAGGAAAAACACTCTTGTCATTTCAAAAGTATATCCCGAGGTACAAAACGGAACTTTCGCTGTGGATATGGTTTTCACGAGCCCGATTCCCGACCAGATAAGAATCGGACAAACAGCCAGGATTCACCTGGAACTTGGCGAATCGGAAGATGCTCTTCTTTTGCCTAAAGGCGGATTCTACCAGAATACCGGCGGACAATGGATCTTCCTGGTTGACAAATCGGGCCAGTTTGCAGTGAAACATAATATCAGGCTCGGAAGGCAGAATCCCCGCTATTTCGAGGTGCTTGACGGCCTGAAACCCGGCGACCAGGTAATCATATCGGATTATGAAAGCTTCGGCGACGCCGATAAACTGATACTTAAAAAAAGCAGGAATTAGTACTAATCTTATATAATTATTCCCCTATGATTAAAACAACCGATCTGGTCAAGGTTTTCCGAACAGATGAAGTGGAAACCACTGCTTTGAACAAGGTGAACATCACCGTTGAAAAAGGTGAATTTGTAGCCATTATGGGGCCTTCGGGCTGCGGTAAATCAACCCTGCTGAACATTCTGGGTCTGCTCGACACTCCAAGCGGCGGTCAGTACTTTTTCAATGGTGAAGAAGTAGCCCGCTACAAGGAGAAACAGCGCACCAATCTCAGAAAGGGCAACATCGGTTTTGTATTCCAGAGCTTCAATCTTATTGATGAACTCACGGTTTATGAAAATGTTGAACTACCGCTGTTGTACCTGAAGGTTTCGCCGTCCGACAGGAAAAAGAAGGTGAATGAAGTACTCGAAAGAATGAAAATCACTCACAGAAGAAAGCATTTTCCCCAGCAGCTATCGGGCGGTCAGCAGCAGAGAGTTGCCATAGCCCGTGCAGTAGTTACAAGGCCGCACCTGATCCTGGCCGATGAGCCCACCGGAAATCTTGACTCGGCAAACGGTGAAGAAGTAATGAGCCTCCTTACAGAACTCAATAACGAAGGCACTACCATTGTAATGGTAACGCACTCCCCTTCGGATGCTGATAAGGCACACCGCATTGTTCAGCTGTTCGACGGTCATATTGTAACCGAGAATATACGGCACATTTTATAATCATGTATCATGAAAGAGATCTGCATTCCTATACCGTATCTGAAAGAGCAGGAAATTGCCGATGTTGAGGTAACTCTTGCCGGACAGAAATTAAAGTACAGTTTCAGGGTTGAATCCTTTCCGTGGGAATTGGGAAGCGAATTTGCCTCCCTTGTGGATCCGCTGGAAAGATCGCTCGCCAGGATTTATAAGCTGAAAGGTGCAATTGAAAGTTATGATAAGGAATGGGAATTAATTCAGATCTTCAACCCGGACGGGCATGCCGATCATATTCATGTCCTTTACCGGAAAAAGCTATAGGCATAAACTCTAAATAATTTCTTCTATGAAAAAAGCCATTTTATTCCTGTGTTCACTCCTGATTTTGGGTTTAACACCAATGAAAGCCCAAAAAGTCTGGTCATTGCAGGAATGCATCAGTTATGCACTTGAGAATAACCTCCAGGTGAAACGCCAGGAATTAAACGTTCAATACAATAAAAACAACTATAATCAGAGTAAATTCAGAACACTGCCAAATCTTAACGCTCAGTATAATGAAAATTATTCATCAGGTCAGACATTCAACCAATATGCAGAACCCCCTAGGTTTGAGAATAAGAGTAGTTGGTCCGGAGATTTGGGGGCAAGGAGTAGCGTAACCTTATTCGGTGGTTTCCAGATTATCAATAGTATACTAAAATCAAAATATGATTTTCTGAAAAGCCAGTCTGATTTAGAGAAATCAAAGAACGACATTCAGCTTCAGCTCGCGCTTGCTTATCTCCAGGTTTTGTTTTCTAAAGAAATTGTCAACGTTTCAAAAAACAAACTCGATGTGACATCACTTCAGGCGCAAAGAACGCAGAAACTGCTGGATGTGGGAAATGTGGCACAGGGGGAATATCTGCAGATCAAAGCGCAGGAAGCTAATGACAAAACAGCACTGATAAACGCGCAGAACGATCTTACCATTGCGCTGCTTGATCTTACGCAGCTTCTTGACCTGGATTCCGCCGCTGGTTTTGATGTAGTCGTACCACCCAACATCCAGGTAGGCCTCCTTCCTGAACTGGAATCAATTCAAGGCATTTTTGATCTCGCGGTTAAAGGTATGCCACAAATTAAAAGCGCAGAATACGCGGTAAAAAGTTCTGAAAAAGAACTGGCTATGGCCTGGGGTCAGGCCAGTCCGTCAATCGAACTTAGCGGGGGACTTAGTACATTCTATTCAAGTGAAAATCCAAATCCTTTTCCTACAGGCGATTATAAAGTGAAAGATCAGTTTAAGGACGATTTAAACAAACAGATAGGTCTGGGATTGACAATTCCGATTTTCAACCGGTTACAGGTAAAAACATCCATAAGTAATGCAAAGTTACAGGTGAGTGATTTTGAACTTCAGCTGGAACAGGCAAAGAATGTATTATACAAAGAAGTTCAGCAGGCACACGCCGACGCAAATGCTGCCCGTGAAAAATACAACTCAAGCGTTGAAGCAGTCAATTATAATGAAGAAGCTTTCAAGTACACCAGCCAGAAAATGGAAGTGGGCCTTGTGAATTCAGTTGATTACAATATTGCACAGAATAACCTCATCAGCGCCCAGAGCAGCATGTTGCAGGCCAAGTATGAGTATATTTTCAAATTGAAGATCCTCGATTTATATATGGGTAAGCAAATTACCCTTTAGTCGTAAGATTGGGTTAGGTTGTTTGAAAACCCGGCTGAAAGGCCGGGTTTTTTAATTAAATTCGGTTTTAAAATTACTCCACTATGAGCTTGACACTCGGCCTTACCCTTGTCATAGCAGGTATACTGCTTATCATCGCTCTTACTTCGTGGCTTAAGATCAATTCATTCCTTTCGCTGTTTCTTGTTTCACTTTTATTGGCGATTGTAGTTCTGCCCTTTGCTGATATTGTTCCGGCTCTCAAAAAAGGATTTGGCGATACAATGGGATCGATCGGACTTATCATCATTTTCGGGGCAGTGATTGGTGTTACACTCGACAAAACCGGCGCCACACTGAGTATTGCAGAATTCATCCTCAGGTTAACCGGAAAGAACAATGCATCTCGTGCTATTGCAATAACCGGTTTCATAACCGGCTTGCCGATATTCTGCGATTCCGGCTTCATTGTGCTGAGTGGAATTAACAATTCACTGACCGCAAAAAGCAATACAAACAAAGTTTTCATGGCAACCGCCCTTGCCTGTGCCTTGTACTCGGTTCACTGCCTGATTCCGCCCCACCCCGGTGCTACAGCCGCTGCCGGAATTATCGGGGCCAACATCGGGAATCTTGTGCTCGTTGGAATGTTAGTTGCTCTCCCGGCTGCTGCAGCCGGATATCTTTGGGCCCGTTGGATGACACGTAAATCAAAACCTGCTGAAAGTGTTTCCGGCAATGAAAATGTAAATGATATCCGGACATTGCCCTCACCGGGAAAATCCATTCTCCCCGTTTTAATCCCGCTTGTCCTGATTACCGGACGATCCCTTTCGGATATCATTTTTGGAAGTAATGCACCGGCAATTGCGAAATTCATTACATTCCTTGGCGATCCCGTGATTGCCCTATTTATAGGAATGGTCCTTGCATTTATGCTGCTGACCGATTTCAGCAGGAAAATAGCTAACGACATGCTGTCGGCAGCCATTGAAAAGGCCGGGCCGATTATCATCATCACAGCGGCCGGAGGGATTTTTGGCGCAATCATCAAAGCAACGGGCACAGGAGAACAGGCAGGCGCCTTTTTATCTCAAACCCGCCTGGGACTGCTGATTCCCTTCCTGCTTGCTTTTATACTCAAAACTGCCCAGGGATCATCCACCGTTGCCATCATAACAACCGCTTCGATAATCGGGCCTATGCTGCAAAGCCTCGGGTTTGAAGCTGAAAGCGGAAAACTGCTGGTAATGCTCGCCATGGGAGCCGGATCGATGATGGTTTCACATGCCAATGACTCCTATTTCTGGGTCATTACTAATTTTTCGGGAATACAGGCAAATGATACACTGAAAGTCTACAGTACTTCAACAATCATCATGGGCGTCACATCGTTCCTGGTTGTGCTGATCCTGTCGGTTATTATTTAGAAGCGCTTTCCATAAGTGCAGTCCACAAAGCATCCCCTTCGGGCGGTTCTGCTGTGATTATGGTTTCGATTCCCGTCACCGGGTGCATGAACCTGATTTGTCTTGAGTGCAGGCTGATTCCGCCGTCGGGATTGGAACGGGGAAAACCGTATTTCAGATCGCCTTTGATCGGACATCCGATAGTCGAAAGTTGGGAGCGGATCTGGTGATGGCGGCCGGTTTCAAGATTGATCTCAAGCAGGAAGTAGTTTTGTGAACGCCCTGCCAGCCTGTATCCCAGGATGGCCTGTTTCGATCCGGGTTTCGCCGTTTCATGGCAATAGCTTTTGTTCTGTTTGGCATTTCTTACCATGTAATGAACGAGCCTGTCGGACTCATTCGGAGGGGCGTTTTTTACAATAGCCCAGTAAGTTTTGCTGATTTCACCTTCGCGAAACATGGTGGTGAGCCTTGAAAGTGCCTTGCTGGTGCGGGCAAACAACACCACACCGGTAACGGGACGGTCTAGCCTGTGTACAACGCCCAGGAAGACAGCCCCCGGTTTTTTGTATTTTTCTTTAAGGTAATTCTTTATCTTGTCGTCAAGCGCTTCGTCACCTGTAATGTCTTTCTGCACCAGGTCGTGCTGGGTTTTATTAACAGCAATGATGTGGTTGTCTTCGTAAAGGATGGTAAGGTTATCGGGCATGTAAAACTTCTTAAATCTTAAATCGGTGTTCAGTGTTCGGTGTTTTTAGGCTATTAGGCTATTAGGCAGACGTATGGGACCGCAGGCATCCAGCATCCAGCATCATCTTTCTTCAATCGCTCAGACGAAGTCGGAGACTTCGCCTAGCATTCTTTCATCCAGCATCCAGTATCCAGCATACAGCATCCAGCATCCAGAATCTGTCTTTGCATCGTCCTGCCTGTTCCGGCAGATTGCTTCGTCGCAAGCTCCGCAAGCTCCTCGCAATGACGAGCTAGTATTGCTCCTTATCATTCGGAAATTCCAAATTCTTCACATCGGTGATATAATTGTTAACCGCGCTGGTGATTTCCTGGTAAAGGTTCTGGTAGCGGCGAAGGAAACGGGGTGAAAAATCATGGGTAATGCCGAGCATATCGTGAAGAACAAGTACCTGCCCGTCAACAAATCTTCCCGCACCGATTCCGATAATCGGGATTTTTATTTCCTGGGCTACCTGGGCGCCAAGCTTTGCCGGAATTTTTTCAAGTACTATTGAAAAGCATCCTGCTTCTTCTAACAGGTGGGCATCTTCAACAAGCTTTTTAGCCTCCTCCTCGTCCCTTGCCCTTACAACGAAAGTTCCGAATTTGTGGATCGACTGCGGGGTAAGTCCTAGATGCCCCATTACAGGTATACCTGCTGAAAGGATACGGATGACCGACTGTACTATTTCTTTCCCGCCTTCAAGCTTCACAGCATGAGCGCCGGTTTCCTTCATAATCCGGATGGCTGAATTCAAGGCTTCGATTGAGTTTCCCTGGTATGATCCGAAAGGAAGGTCAACAACAACAAGGGCTCGTTCAACCGCCCTTACAACACCCGATGCAAAATAAATCATTTCATTGAGTGTGATGGGCACCGTGGTTTCATAACCTGCCATCACATTCGAAGCGGAGTCGCCTACAAGAATAACATCAATACCGGCCCTGTCAATTATTTTAGCCATTGAATAATCATAGGCTGTCAGCATCGATATTTTTTCCCCGCGCATTTTCATTTCCTGGAGCACATGCGTGGTGATTCTTTTGGGTTTTTCGGGAGAAGCAACTGACATACTTTTATAGTTAAGAATGAGCAGGCAAAGTTTAAAAATAAACACGGATAAAGCAACAAAACCATTACAAAGTGTCAGACTATTAAGGCCGGCTTTTCAACATATGACAGGTAAGTGACACTCCAATGTTGAGATTTCTGTCTATTTGTCATACCGGTTTGAATGGCACAATCATTGTCAAATACCAGCTAAACGAATAATATTAACCTATAAAATATTTAGGCATGAGTAAAATTATCGGAATCGATCTGGGGACGACCAATTCATGCGTTGCAGTTATGGAGGGTAATGAACCGGTTGTAATTCCCAACAGCGAAGGTAAACGCACAACTCCTTCGATGGTAGCTTTCATGGATAACGGCGAACGCAAAGTAGGTGATCCTGCAAAACGTCAGGCTATTACCAATCCGCATAAAACCGTTTATTCCATAAAGCGTTTCATGGGTGAAACCTTCGACAAAGTCACCAAGGAAGTAAACCGTGTTCCTTACAAGGTGGTTAAAGGAGACAACAACACACCCAGGGTAGTCATAGATGACCGCAAATTTACTCCGCAGGAAGTTTCGGCTCTTGTTCTTCAAAAAATGAAGAAAACAGCTGAAGATTACCTGGGCCATGAAGTAACCGAAGCTGTTATCACCGTGCCTGCCTATTTCAGCGACTCACAGCGCCAGGCTACAAAAGAAGCCGGAGAAATTGCCGGGCTCAAAGTGAAACGTATCATCAACGAACCCACTGCCGCATCCCTGGCATACGGCCTGGATAAGAAGCATCATGACATGAAGATCGCCGTGTATGACCTTGGCGGCGGTACATTTGATATTTCCATCCTTGAACTGGGTGATGGCGTTTTTGAAGTAAAATCAACAAACGGTGATACCCACCTGGGTGGTGACGACTTTGACCAGTGTGTGATCGACTGGCTTGCCGAAGAGTTTAAAAAAGACGAAGGTGTAGACCTTAAGAAAGACCCTATGGCCCTTCAACGTCTGAAAGAGGCTGCAGAAAAGGCAAAGATCGAATTGTCGAGTTCAACTCAGACCGAGATTAACCTGCCATACATCATGCCGGTTGACGGTATTCCCAAACACCTTGTAAAAACCCTTACCCGGGCAAAATTCGAAAGTCTTATTGACCCGCTCGTACAGGCCACTATTGAGCCTTGCCGTAAAGCCATACAGGATGCCGGTTTATCTACATCTGATATTAACGAGGTAATCCTTGTGGGTGGTTCTACCCGTATCCCGGTGATCCAGGATGTGGTTGAGAAATTCTTTGGTAAGAAACCTTCAAAGGGCGTAAACCCGGACGAGGTTGTGGCAGTTGGTGCTGCTATTCAGGGCGGTGTTCTCACCGGTGAAGTAAAGGATATCCTTTTGCTTGACGTAACCCCTCTGTCGCTTGGTATCGAAACCATGGGCGGTGTAGCTACAAGGCTTATTGAGGCCAACACAACCATCCCGACCAAGAAGACAGAAACTTTTACAACGGCATCAGATAACCAGCCCTCAGTTGAAATACATATCCTGCAGGGTGAAAGACCGATGGCTGCTGATAACAAGACCATAGGAAGATTCCATCTCGACGGGATTCCGCCTGCACCAAGAGGCATTCCGCAGATCGAAGTCACATTCGATATTGATGCTAACGGTATCCTCCACGTTTCGGCAAAAGATAAAGGTACCGGAAAACAGCAGAGCATCCGTATCGAGGCCTCATCAGGACTTTCTTCCGATGAAATCGAAAAGATGAAACGCGAAGCAAGGGAAAATGAAGCCCGTGATAAAGCCCAGCGTGAAGAAGTAGATAAGCTGAATGCCGCCGACAGCCTGATATTCCAGACTGAAAAACAGCTCAAGGAATTTGGCGACAAGCTACCTGCCGATAAGAAAGGACCAATTGAGAGTGCATTGAATAACCTCAAAGAGGCCCATAAATCGAAAAACCTGAGCGCTATTGATAAAGCCACTGCCGAACTGACTTCAGTATGGCAGGCCGCTTCGGAAGAGCTTTATAAAAACCAGCAGCAGGCCGGTGGCCCGCAGGGCGGTCCTCAGCAGGGTTACACCGCTGATGCAGGAAACGCTGGCGCTAACCAGGGCGGTAAAAAAGATGATGAAGTTACCGATGTGGATTTTGAAGAAGTGAAATAAGTTCAGTTTTTAAGTGTAGTAAACCCCGCTCTATGAGGCGGGGTTTTTTATTTGAGTGTTGGCCTCACCTTTGATGTTGAAACAAAGCTTCCTAAAAACCGTATCAATAAACAAAAACTGCTTACAAAAACCGCTTTTTTGCAATGCTCCGTTTCATCAAAATCATCTGTTTACTATTTGTGAGTTTTTTGCTATCTGCCCAGCAATCAAATGTGCCGTTTTCAGGAATCGTTTCTGCCGGGGAAATACCATCTGAATTTCTGCTCTCAACAAGCTCTAAAATAGAAAGTTATAAAAATATTAATCCCGGAGAGTTTAAAGACAATAAAGAAATTCTTATCAAAAGTTTCAATGTATTAGATGATGTTCTGCAAAGCGGAAGAGTTAGTTTCGGAGATCCTTTTAGCACTTATTTCAACAAAATAGTTGATGAAATTCTTAAAGATCAGCCGGAACTAAGAACTCAGGCAAAAATTTACAATTTAAAATCTGCAAGTTTAAATGCTGCCACTGCGCCCTATGGGTTCATTTTCGTTAATACAGGTTCACTTGCCTACTTGGAAAATGAAGCCCAGCTGGCTTTCGTAATCTGCCATGAACTCGCTCATATGAAAGTGAATCACTGGAAGGATTCTTATGTAGATAAACAAAATGTGATTAAGGGAAAGGGTATTTATGGAAGTATGTCTCTGGATGAAAGAATCGAGCTGTATTTCAATCGCTCACATGATTATGAACTGGAGGCCGACAGCCTGGGAATAGAACTTTATCTGCAAACCCGATATGATCCATCCGAGATAATCAAATTTTTTAATATTGAGAAATTTGAAGGCCTTCCGTTTGCCAACAAGCCCTTTGATATCGGTTTTTTTAACTCGGACAGCTTTGCAATACCGGGTGTTTTTTTCAAGGATAGCATCGCAGTTATCAAAGCCAATGAAACCACTAAAGATGAATACCACGAACATCCAAATATTGAAAAGCGCACGGAAATTGCCGAAAAAATCATTAATAATAGACCTGAAAACGGAAACGATTACCTGGTTTCTGAATCGGAATTCCACAAGCTGTCCGAAATAAGTAAATTTGAGTGCGTGCGGCTTGAACTTCTGGGAAGAAACTATACCAGGGCATTTTATGATGCCTACCTGCTTATGGACAAATACCCGGATAATGAATACCTCCTGGTTTCGATAGCAAAAGCTCTCTATGGCCTGGCTAAATTCAGGAATATTAATGAATTCCATCTGGTAACAAGTCCCTATTCTAAAATAGAAGGGGAATCTCAGCAATTATACTATCTCTTCCGGCAATTGAATGCTCAGCAACTCAACACAGTGGCTCTAAAATATGTACATGATCTCAAAAGAAGCTTTCCCGAAAATATTTATCTGGAACAGATGGAAACTGATCTGATCAACGATCTGGTCTTCTTTCATAAAATCCTGCTCAAAGACTTCAATGATATTTACCATAAATATCCGGGAATAAATGAGCATAGCAGTAATGACGCAAATGAGATGTTAGCTTTAAAGAAAAAATTTGAGAATTTCCATCTTAATGCATTCTGTGGTGAGAAACACGATACTTCTCTGATCAGCAAATTTCATAAAGCTGAATTTTTTGCTTCACAGAAAAGACATTCCGAAGAATTAAGTTTTAAAGAAAAGGAAAAACAAGAAGAATTGTACGTTCAATCTTTAAGAGAAAATGGATTACCCATAAAATATCAGAATGTCATTGTTGTTGATCCCATTTATGTTGATCTGGATTTCAGTGGTGCGAATACTTCGGATAATACTGAGAAATATAAAGTATTACTAGACGAAGTGGTTAACGAATTCAACAGGATGAATAAGAGTTCTGTCAGATTGTTAAGCTCAAGATTGCTTCCGGACAACATCCAGGGATATAATCAGCTCTGTACAATGAAAGAACTCAGGGAGGAACTGTTGACAAATCATAAATGCACGGTTCTCCCATTAAGTTTATCAGATTACAACCTGATTAATGAATCGGGAACATTACTTCTGTGTTTCCCTGTAATATTAGGAAAAGGCGGATTGCACTATTATAATATGACATACTATGATGTTTATAATGGTGAAACAGTCTATGAAAATAGTGACCGCTCTTTTTCCACCAGCTCATTAAAAGATCTTTTAACTAAAGATCTTCAAATACTCACAAAAAAATAAATTATGGCAAGAGTTCTGCTGTTAAGCCTGCTGATTTTCAATGCAATTAAGATTTCATCCCAGGAAATAACCTGGGGAGAATTGAACAAATCTCTGAATGAAAATTATAGCCCGCAAATTCTGAAAGCTGACAGCAATTATATCTATACACTGGCATCCGATTACACGGATTTCTATATCGAAAAATTCGATATAAATAAAATGACGCCCGTGTATTCAACAAAAGTCATTAAACCCCAGGAAAGTGAAATTGAACTGATAAATCTCATAAATGATAAGTTCATTGTTTTCTACTCATTTTATAATGAGAACGACAAAACGGCTGAATTACGTGCTTTTGCGGTTGACGCTGTAACAGGCCGCGGAATAGGTACGGCCATCAAATTAATGAAACTCCCTGTAGAAAATAGCAGGCGTGCAGGTGAGTTCAGTGCAATCACTTCACAAGATGGTAAAATGATATTGGTTAATCATTATTGCTATATCCGGAACAAAAGAATTCATCAGAATAGTTATGTGCTTTTCAACGACAGTCTCCAAATTGTGCTTGATAAAACCGAGCGGATTGAATCAGATGAACTGAATTACAAGACTTTCAATTACCAGCTTGATAACAACGGATCGGTATACTTTATGAAAGCCAGTAGGGAGGGGCTGTTTATAGCTTCCTATGATGTGTTTAATAACTATGAAAAATGGGAAGAAAAAATCGATTTTTCCGAACAACATCCAAACACTATTCTTAAAAGTGCTTATCTGGGCTTCAATAATGACCAAAACCTGGTTGTCACTGGTTTATACGGTTTGACAAATAAGAATGAAGGTCTGTATTTTCTGGAAATAGACAGGATCTCAAAAGAAATAATGATTAACAGGTTCAGTGAATTCAGCGATAGTTTAAGTCAAACTCTCGATTTTTCAAGACCGGATGATCCTGAAAACATGAATTACTCCAATATTATTTCAATAAATAAGAAAGACGGAGGAATGTATTTATTTTGTGAAAGGTATGACAGACGTTTTATAGCAGGACAATACACTGTGAACAGCCTTACATGGTTTAACGATGTGGCAATCTTTGATCTGACAAAAGATGGGACAGTTCTTCATACATACCTTATTCCAAAAAGCCAGTATAATAAATCTTCGGTCTCGATGCTCACCGCGGCAAAAATGTTAAAGAAATGCGAGTACTTATCTATATTGCCATGGACTGATGATTCCTGTTTATATGTAGCCTATAATGATCACATTGAAAATGTACCTTATCTGAACCGGCAATATCTATATAAACGGGTATTAATAAAAGAACTTAAAAACAGTGTACCGGTCATTATTACTATAAACAAAACGACTGGTGAAATAATTAAAAATAAATATACTCAGCTCCAGAGTGAGGAAATCTATTTCAAACCCCAGGTTAATTACCCGGTTCCTCATTCACGTACTCTGTTTATTTTTGCCCAAAAGGGGTTACAATATCGTTTCGGTCGTCTTACTACTGAATAAATATCACCCTTCAAGGGTGTCCGCTTCTTCTGTATCTCAAACATGTGTGCCCTTCCAGCGATTAATGATACCCTTGAAGAGTCTGCCTGACTATATTCGGGGCTTTTTATTTTTTCTTATATTGCCAGTTAAATCCAATTCAAAAAAGATTAGTATGCTGAAACCTGCATTAAAAATTATAGTTACCTGCGCACTGGTGATTGCATCCTCTGCGATTCAGGCTCAGATCCCTGCCGGGTATAAAGGGAAGCCATACCAGGATTCAGTGTATTGTTCCGGAGCCCAGGTCATTCCCGGTCGGGTTGAACTGGCATATTATGATCTGGGAGGAGAAGGTGTCGGCTATCACGATTCCACACCTGAAAATGAAGGCTCCAAACTGAATCACGAAGTGCACGACTACGGTAGTCACTGGCGTCCGGGGATTACAGCCTACACTGCTTTCTTCCGTGAAAAAGAGGGTGTTGACATATCATACACAAAAGATTGGGCTGATTTTAACCATCCGAACAAGGTGGATCCGAAAGTGAATCAGCTTTACATAGGCTGGCAGGAGGACGGAGAATGGACCAACTATACGGTAAACGTAATTAAACCTGGCAAATACAGGATCATTACCGTGTACGGCAATAAAGACAATCATTCCGAATTATGGCTGAATAACTCTTTTGCCTGTAAACTTCTATTGCCCGAAGAAACCGGAAACTGGCATTACTGGGCTCAGGCTACAGTTGGTGAAATCATATTCACTCACCAGGGCTTAAACCTGCTCACATTGAAATACAACAAAGGAGCTAACCTTGCTTATCTTGATTTCCTGTTTATTGAGGAAAAACCTGAAACCTCGAAAAACTCAAACCCTGATTGGCCAATTATCACAAGAAAAGGAGACAAGCTTTATGAAGGTGACAAGGTCTTCCGTTTCATGGGACTGGCGGCACCAAATATCCAGGCCAACGAAAACCAGGTAAGGAATGACCGCACCAATCGCTTTCCCGATGAGTATGAGATCAGCGATATTCTCGACGGGATAAGGCGTGAGGGAGGACGTGCCACCCGCACTTTTTCTCTTTCAGTATATCACCCCGATGACAGTAATATGCCTGTTTATTTCAGCGGTCACCGGCAATATAACGAAGAAGCCTTTCAATGCCTGGACCGGGTTGTAGCGCTGGCACATCAGTACGATGTACGGCTAATTATCCCGTTTATCGCTTCGCAGTCATTTCCCAGTGTGAGGGGAGTTGACGAATTTTCAGCCCTGGCAGGGAAACCGAAAGGTTCGTTCTGGACTGACCCGGATCAAAAAGCTGATTTCAGGCATTTTCTTGATTTTATCCTGAACCGGAAAAACACGGTTAACGGAATTCTGTATAAAAACGACCCCGCTATACTCGCCTGGCAGCTTGGCAATGAGTTTGGCAGCTATGCAGGTGACAGGGGTCTGAAGTATGACGAATGGTCACCGAAGATCCTGGCATGGAGCCTTGAAATGGCTGCTTACATCAAGAAAGTTGACCCCAACCACCTTGTCATGGAAGCCGGAGGTGCTGACAGGGAAAAGCTGATGGCCGACACCAATATTGATGTAATCAGTGATCATCTGTATGAATACTGGAACAAAATGGGCGGGAGGCCTTACATACTGGCACCCCTGGCACTTGAATCGTACAATATGTGTAAGGGTAAAAAACCATTGATCGTAGATGAATTTGGACTAGGAACCACCGAAAACATTGCTGAACTGATGAAGACAATCCGTGAATCGGATATCACAGGTGGTCTGATGTGGAGCATTCGCAGTCACCGCCGTGACGGCGGCTGGTACTACCACAATGAAGGAGGAACACCCGTAAATTCATTTCATGTCCCCGGGTTTTCTGCAGGTTTTACCTATGATGAAATTCCTTTGCTTTCCTTACTCCGTAAGGAAGCTTACCTGATCCGCGGAATCCCGCCACCGGAATATGAAAAGCCCTCTCCTGCCCCTGTCCTTTTTGTGAATAAAACAGGATTTACATGGCGCGGATCAACAGGGGCAGCTTTTTACACCCTTGAACGGGCTGAATCGGACGATGGACCATGGAAAATTATCCGCACAGGCCTCGAAGATTCCGTTTTAGGTGAAGTGTCCAAATTTGAGGCTTCTTCTGAGTCTTCGGAACCCCTTACTCTTTTTACAGATGAATGGGCCGAAAAAGGCAAAACCTATTTTTACCGGATCAAAGGTACCAATGAGGCAGGCGATTCGGAATGGTCACAAATAGTACAGGTAACCTGGTAACCTGGTTGCTCATTTTCTGATTTCGTTACTCTTTCAGAAATTTAAACTCTTTCAATACATCATCCGACTGTAATTTCAGCAAGTACATGCCAGAAGGCAACTTTGAACAATCAATCGTTGATACACCGGAAACCATTTCATGCCGCAGGTTTATCACAAGGGACCCGGAAAGGCTGAATACCTGGATAATAGCACTTTTCACAGGAAGTTTCCATTCAACCGACAGTTCATTTCCTTTCAAAGGAACCGGGTATATCCTCACCGATTCATCAGAGACCGCATTAACCGGTGTCGCCGCCTGAACAATAATTTTTCCCTTCATCCCGTGAGATGCTACATGGGCCGTGCAGACATAAAAATAAGTTCCGGGCTGGTCAAATCCCACGGTTCCATTGCCCGAAGGAAAATCAAAACCACCGGCTAACAGGGTTGTCCCCTTGGCATCCCAGGTATCTGAACTTACCTGCCGGGTAGGGTGACTTGCCCCGGCCTCGAAACGAACACTGTCACCGAGATTTATTGTAAGGGTTGCAGGCGAATAAGCAAATCCGTTTGCCTGCACAACATGGGTTACCTGCGAAAAAGAAGAAAAAGTTGTCAGAAACATGACAGAAAGTAACAATAAATATTTCATGGCTAAAGGTTTACGGTTATAACAGGTCATTCTGATAAATGTTTTGATTTTTGTCCTTCTTTTATTACTTTAAGGGTCGGTATCACCCTTTGCTTTCAAAACCATAATATCCTCAATATGAAACCAATTTTTCTTCTGTTTTCCCTGTTGGGCTTCACTATTCTTTCATGTGTGAATAATGCCAGCACTGAAGTAACTTCTTCATCGGTTAAGATTTCAGCCGACAGGCTTAACCGGATAGATACGATGGTTAACAGTTATATCAATAACCATTACATTGCGGGCGCTGTGGCCTATATAGCCCGTGACGGCAAAATTGCCTATTACAGGGCATTCGGAATGGATGACCCTGATCAGAATAAAGAAATGAAAAAGGATGCTATATTCAGAATAGCTTCACAAACTAAAGCCATAACCAGCGTGGCCGTTATGATGCTGTATGAGGAAGGGAAATATTTGCTTGATGATCCGGTTTCAAAATACATACCTGAATTTACCCACCCCACTGTGCTGGATAAATTCAATGAAAAAGACACTACATACACTACGTTACCTGCAAGCCGCGAGGTTACCATCCGTGATTTGCTCACTCATACCTCCGGTATTGATTATGCAGGAATCGGTTCTCCAATTATGAAAGCCATATATGCAAAAAGCGGCATTCAGGCCGGATTCGTAGCTGAACCACTTGTATTGGCCGATGCCATGAAAAAACTCGGAGGGCTCCCTTTAGTTCACCAGCCCGGTGAACAGTTCACTTACGGGTTGAATGTGGATGTCCTTGGTTACCTTGTAGAAGTGTTATCCGGACAGTCGCTCAGTGATTTCATGAAGCAGCGGATATTTGATCCGCTTGGCATGACTGACACGTATTTTTATGTACCTGCAGATAAGCAAAGCCGGGTTGTAAAGGTACATACCGAAAATGAAAAAGGAGAGTGGGTAAACTGGAATGAAAAAGCTTTTCCTGGTTTAAATGTGGATTATCCTGTTGTTTCAGGAACCTATTATTCAGGCGGGGCCGGCTTATCCTCAACCATCACCGATTATGCAAAATTCCTTCAGATGATGGTAGATGGCGGTGTTTACAACGGAAAGAGAATTCTTTCAGAACGTACTGTGGAACTCATGACATGTAACCAGATAGGAAACCTTACACTTGGAAAAGATAAGTTCGGCCTTGGTTTCCAGGTAACAACCGAAGATGGCCAGGCTGTTATGGGTGTTACAAAAGGATCTTTCTCATGGGGAGGCTTCTGGGGCACTACCTATTGGGCTGATCCGGATAAGAACCTTGTCTGCCTGCTTTTCTGCCAGCAATGGCCGTTATCTCATGGTGACATTGAAAGCAAATTCAGGGTTCTAGTTTATTCGGCGCTGGAAGACTAAACCTCTTTCACTCCCCAGAAATCTTTGATCTGTCCAAAAGGGATAATGTGCGGTCGTTCGAAAGGACGCCGCACATCATTTATTTGTAATCCCCGGATTTCAATTTCATCCAGGCTCATTGGGTGCATACCCGATTCATGAGCCAGGTTAAAGTGAGGAATTTCATTCGGCTCAAAACCCATGATGGCTGAGGCAACCATGTCAGCAGCGAGCGGACTTGTACCGGCAATGATCAGGTCAGTTTTCACCAGTTTGCCCCCTGATGGTCCGTCACCTTCCATAGCCATTGAACCATCAATCACTGTCAGTCCCATTTTATTCGCCCTCGCCATATCGATGATCTCGAAGGCAACCCCTTTTGATCCTCCTTCCTCGGCTTCGGCATGAACACAGCTCCGGACAGAACAATAGGCAGTCCCGGGGTAAAGTCCGATCACGTTTTTAAGCCCGAGGGTTACGGTTGCCAGCACGTGGGTTTTCATCATTGGCACCGAACACAGCATATCTATTTCACTAAGCGATTTGTGCAGGGTTAATTTTTTAAAATGATGAGCACCGGGGACATCCACTGTAACCATCTCGCCGGTATGAAGGTTTACAAGTGGTATTCCGAGTTCGTCGGCAATATCCGTATAGCCAAGCTTATTGAATATCTGTTTCTGAAGCCTGTCAAGCAAATCAGCTTTTTGTGTCCTGTAAACATTCTGTTCATCGGCATTAATCCCTGATGCAGCAGCCGATCCTTCGCCGATCAGTACTTCTTTTCCCGCCTTTTTCATCAGCATGGCCAGCGTTCTGATAACAGCCGGTTTTGTAGTACAATCCGATGAATCAAAAACAAGGTTCGGCTTCAGCATGATCTTCTGCTTGTGCTTTGTAAGCCTTGATATTCCGTCCAACAGATCAATGGCTTCCTCGACGGCTTTGTCCACCCTGTCGAATTGGATTCTGACAATGCTGACGATATGTTCTTTCGAAGTAAAGATATCTTCAAACGGTTTCAAAACAGGTGCTGCAGCCAGCGCACCGGCACTCATCATTCCTGTTTTAAGGAATTTGCGCCTGTTTAAGGTATAATCATCCAGGACCATAGTTTTTGACTGTAATGAATAATCTAATTCGGATTGTATTCAATTCTCGATTTCTGGAACTTGATCTTTGAATAAGGCAATTGATGTTTCAACGCCCTTTTAATATTCATAGTAAAAAACGGTTGGTTCATAGCCCAGTCATAGGGAGACTTTATAGCGTCTTTGGGACATTTCAGCTCACAGGTATTGCACAGCATGCAATTATTTCCCCAAACCGGGCGCTTGTTTTTACCCTCCTTAATATTCTGCACAGGGCATTTCTTTATACAAATACCACAGCCATCACATTCTTTTGTGGCTTTGTATGACCTGGCCAGGTATAGTTTTGCATTGAAGCGGTTCACACTGAAACGCTCAATGGCATATAGAAGCGGCGTAGAAGGATCATATGGTTCGGTTTCAGGGTAACCATGTTGCATGCGGTGAGCCACCTTCACACCGAATTCAACCGCTGTTTGCAATTCGAAATCCCCGGGGAAACCTGCTGAAAAGAAATATCCCTTGCGCAGGTACCCGATGAAATAATCAGCACCTCGTGTGGTCAGATAGCCGGCATCAATGGCATGTTTTTTTCTGAATTGTCTCCTTATCCTGTTGCCTGTGGCGCCGGGATTGGTTCCATACTGAACAAAGGTGAAGAAATACTTCTTCTTCAAATCCGGCAATGATTGTATAAAATCAGTTATGGGAAACGGAGGCCTGAAGACATATGCCGGACATCCTATTCCAATAGCATCATACGAGAGAATTTCAGGTACAGGGCCACTCAGGACAGGATGATACCGGACTTCCATACCGGATGAAGTTAATCCTTCACCTATTTTATTGGCGATTTTGTCAGTGGAACCCGACTGAGACAGGGTGCAGATAAGGACTTTCAGAGGTTTCATGCTTAATGAAATTAAAATTTATAATACCACCCAGTCATTAAATGAACCATCTATAGTCCCAATTTTCCCCCAGCCCTCGTAAATATCCTTATATTTAGTCCAGTAATCTATCAGGAATTGGGTTTGATTACCATCCTTATCGAACAACTTTGACCTTACATTTTCGTCCGCGAAATAATAAATGAATCCTGCCTTTGTAGAATCATCGCCACGAATAATTCTTGAAGCACTGATGCCCAAATCCGGGTAATATGAATTTGCCGCAGGTATTATATTGTCAATGAAATAATCAACAAATTGTTGATTTGTAAAGCCTAGGTTCAATTGCACCGCATCATTATTAATATTGATTATTGATCCCTTTTTAATTTCCCATCCTTTCCCGGCTAAAATCAGATAATCGTTATAAGTTGCATCAATGGGATACCAGAACTTGTCGGATTCTGAATTGACATCCTTCATCGCCAAATCAATCTTTTTTAATTCGCCCCTGGCCTCTGGACTATTAGAATAGTATTTATCCCTGTGGTTTTCATCTTTGAAAACCGTAAGGATGGCGAATTTTCCTATATCCTTTCCCTTAATACTGCGCATCAGGTATTCTTTTGTATCATAATTCTTTTCCCAGGCCGGTATCATCTTTTCAAGCATAAAGGCAACGGCTTGTTCCTCTGTAACGCCTGGCTTTAATCTCAGTTCAGCCACATGCACGCCGACCAGATTGCCTTTTTGAAGGGACTGACCAAATAAAAATCCGGTTGCCGAAAACAGGATGGCAATAAAAAATAACTTTCTCATATGATTTAAGAATTTAGGGGTTTATTCATTGAGAATTACTGAATTAAATATACAAAACCCGTTTTCCAATGTCAAGTGTTTTAATCAAAAAGCCAATTTTGTTTAACTTTATTTAACTGTACCCTGAACATCTTTGGCTTTCTCATACAATAACCGGCACAAATCAATTTTACTATCTTTGTTTCAATAATCAATACACTATGCGATTCCTTTCACTGGTTATTCTCATTTCACTGAACGTGGCACTGTTTGGCCAGTCAGACACTGTCTTCAATCAAACCGATGCGGCCAACCGCAAACAAGGCTACTGGAAAAAATCGTGGCCAAACGGAAAACTGATGTACAAGGGCTTTTTCAGGGACAATAAGCCGGTTGGGGAAATGCGCAGGTATTTTGAATCAGGAGCGCTGAAAGCCATTTTAATGTATGACAAAGATGGTTTATTTTCCCGGGCGAAAATATATTACGAGGATGGTACACTCGCAGCACAGGGCAATTATTTTAATGCTGAAAAAGATAGTGTTTGGACTTACTACAGTTATTATAACAAATCACTCACTTCAAGGGAATCCTACATTAAAGGAAGCCGTGAAGGATCTTTTATCAATTATTATCCCAATGGTGAAATTTCAGAAAAAACGGAATATAAAAACAACCTGAAAAACGGCAATTGGGAGCAATACTTCAACGGCAATGTTCCTAAGCTTATGGCACACTACGATAATAATAAACTGGAGGGTGGTTTTATTGTTTACTTCAATAACGGAAAGCCGTATATTACCGGTCAGTATAAAAACAGCCTGCGCGAAGGAAAATGGATTTTTTACAAGGAAGACGGGGCAGTTGAAAATATATTGAATTACAATGAAGGCAAGGCGGCTGAGGAAAAACAGCTGAATAAGGAAGAACAGGACTTTTTCAGGTTAATTGATGAATCACAGGGTAAATTTAATGAACCCGATGAAACTGAATTTCTGCAACCCAATAAGAAGTGATATCTTCTTACGGATACTTTTTACCGGATTTGTTCTGCTGGGTATCCACCCTGCAGGAATAATTGCCCAGGTAGGGTTTGAGCAAACTGCACCTTCGAAATACCGGGTTGTTTTCACCGACAAACAGAATTCTCCTTATACAACCGATGCGCCGGAACAGTTTTTGTCACAAAGGTCTATTGAAAGACGACAGAAACAGAACATTATAATCAAAAACAATGACCTGCCCGTTTCCGCAATGTATATTGACAGTGTAAGAAATTCAGGTGCCAGGATACTCACTGTTTCTAAATGGTTTAATTCCGTTACGGTTGAAGTTCATGATTCCACTGTTCTTAATCGGATTGCCACATGGCCATTCGTTGATAAAAAAACAAAAATCAGTCAGTTACACCGCAAATCCGCTGCAGACCAGGCAAGTCAGTCATTTCAAACCGTTTCCACTTACAATTACGGGCCTTCATGGTGGCAGACCGCTGTATTAAACGGACAGGTACTCCATAACAATGGATACACAGGCAACGCCATGGTTATAGCCGTTATTGACGCAGGGTTTTATCATGCTGACACACTGCCGGCATTTAACCGGCTTTATGAACATGGCCAGATACTGGGTACGCGTGATTTTGTAGAACCAGGAAACAATGTGTATACACAATCCAGTCACGGAATGTCAGTGCTTTCAATAATCGGTGGCAATCTTCCGGGACAGCTGGTAGGAACAGCACCTGATGCATCTTTCTGGCTTCTGCGATCAGAAAATGCCAGTTCTGAATATATTATTGAAGAAGATAACTGGATTGCTGCCGCTGAATTTGCCGACAGCGTCGGTGCCGACATCATCAATTCATCGCTTGGCTATACAGTGTTCAATGATTCTGTTCAGAATCACACCTATGCGGATATGGATGGTAATACAACCCGTGTGTCAATAGGAGCCGATATTGCCGCATCAAAAGGAATACTTGTGGTTGTCAGTGCCGGTAACCAGGGAAACGGCCTTTGGAAATACATTTCAGCCCCGGCTGATGCCGACAGTGCCTTAACGATCGGGGCTATAGATCCTTCGGGCTCGCTGGCAGAATTCAGCAGCCGTGGACCTTCATCAGACGGCCGGGTAAAACCCAGCGTTGTGGCACCTGGACAGGGTGTATATAACCAGGGAATTGACGGAACCATAAGGCAGGGAAGCGGAACCTCATTCGCTTCGCCTGTGATTACAGGATTATCGGCCTGCCTCTGGCAGGCCAATCCCGGTGCCAACGCCATGGATGTTTACAGGGCTATTGTTGAAAGTGCTGACAGGTTTTATAACCCTGATAGTGATTATGGATATGGGATTCCCGATTTTAACCTGGCGGATGTGTTGCTTAAAGCCAGTACGGGTGAAAACAAGAATCATGAACCGGTTATGGCTTTCCCGAATCCATTCTCAAACCAGCTATACCTGTTTTTCGAAACCCCGGTAAGTGTAACTGTAAATGTACGATTGTTCGACCTGGCAGGAAAAGAGATTTTTAAAAAAGCCTATCCTGCAGTAGATTCAAGAAAATATCTTGTCATAGACAATGATCTCGACTGGCTCCAGAAAGGTGTTTATATTATGCGAACTGAAGCCGGTTCCCTTTCGGGTAATATTAAAGTGGTAAAATATTAAAATGGAAAAACACATTACACTTTGTGAACTTCTCGGCCAGGTAAAAGCGACGCTGAAAAGCTCGCTCCCGAACTCCTGGTGGGTAATTGCCGAGATCAGCGAAATCAAGGTGAATTTTTCCGGCCACTGTTATCTCGAACTTATTGAAAAGAATGAAGAAACCGAATCGATAAAAGCAAAAGTCAGGGCAACCATCTGGTCATCGGTATACAGGATGCTGCAGCCTTACTTTGAAACATCAACGCGGATGACACTCTGTCCGGGAATTAAAGTGATGCTCAAAGTAAATGCGGAGTTTCATGAGCTATACGGGTTCAGCCTCAACATTACCGATATTGAACCTTCGTATACCCTTGGTGAACTTGCACAACAAAAACAGCAAATCATAAACAGGCTTATTACTGAAGGGGTATTTGAAATGAACCGCAGCCTGTCATTGCCCGCTATACCGGCGCGTATTGCAGTTATATCATCGAAAACCGCCGCAGGTTTCGGTGATTTTATGGATCAGTTGATGAACAATCCTTTTGGTTATCAATTTTATCTCAAACTGTTTCCGGCAGCGGTCCAGGGCAATGAAGCTGAGCAATCGATCATCAAAGCACTCGACCGGATATACAGTTACGATCATTTTTTCGATGTCGTTGTCATTATCCGTGGAGGCGGTTCACAATCCGATCTTCATTGTTTCAACAGTTACTGGCTGAATTACAATATTTGCCAGTTTCCAATCCCCATTTTAACAGGAATAGGCCATGAACAGGATGAAACAATCGCAGACCTGGTGGCTTTCAAACGACTTAAAACACCTACAGCCGTGGCCGAATACCTGATTGATTGTTTCCGAAGCACGGAACAGGAAATAGCAGAAAGATCAGAAAGCCTGTATGATTTGGTGAATCATACAGTGCAACTTGAAAAGGAACGACTGAATAATCTGGCCGTTCTTCTGAAACCATCTGTAAAACAGAAGCTGCAGCACGAAAAGCAGGGGCTTTTGATCCGTATGAACAGCCTGAATTCAGGATTGCGTCAAATGATGTACCGCAATTCGGCCGATCTGAAGTCGAAGCAGGTCCGAATGAAAACCACCCTGAATGATTTCATCCGGAACAAAAAACATGAAGTTGAACTTCTTGAAAAGAAGAACAGCTATCTCGATCCTTTCTTAATCTTACAGCGTGGTTATTCTATCACATATCACAACGGCAAAGCGGTCAAAGACCCTTCAACCATTAAAACGGATGAAATGATCGAAACACGGCTTGCCGGAGGAACTCTCAAAAGTAAAACTCTTTAAACCCGGAAATATGGCAGAAAAGACACCTTCCTATACAGAAGCAATTGCCCGGATAGATGCTATTCTTGAACAGATTGAAACCGGTGAACTTGACGTGGATGAACTGGCAACGCGGGTTAAGGAAGCTTCGGAATTGCTGAAAATATGCAAAGCCAAACTCTTCAATACCTCCCGCGAAATCGAACAGGTGCTGAAGGATATGGAGACGGAGGAGAATTAGTCCGTTAGGCTGCTAGTAAACTTCTTAAATCGTAAATCGGTGATCGGTGATCGGTGTTAGGGACGTTAGGGACTTACCAGTCACCATTCACCTGAGTTTGTCCGCGAAATCCAAATACCGCTGCCAGTCATACAGTTTCACATCATGGCCACCCGAGCGGATATGGTAACCTATTGTTCCTGATACCGGTGAATTAACAGCCGGCATCTCAGTCACAGGAAGCCCTTCCTTACCCAGCAATTGATAAACCGGTGAAGCCGCCACACAGGAAAGGAATTCACCTTTGGGGTCAGCCCACTGGTCATCTTCTGCACTGGCCACATAAAGCGGCCTGGGTGCTATTAGCGCAAGCAATTCGTGCTGATCCACAGGCAATTTGTCTTCCTTTTCATTATATTTATTGTAGTTGTCGCAAAACCAGTGCGGAAATACCGTGTTGATCCTGCCAACCGTTTCACCGTAAATCCTTTTTGACAGGGCGGCTCCGCCGCAACCTGAATTATTGGAGATCACCATCGCAAAGCGCTGATCGGTAGCGCCGGCCCATAAGGCAGCCTTGCCGAGTCGCGAATGACCCATAACTATCACCTTCTTTGAATCGATTTGGGGAACCGTTTCAAGATAATCCAGCACACGCGACAGTCCCCAAGCCCATGCAGCAATACTTCCCCATGAAGAGGAATCCCTTTTCCAGTCATATAGCGAATGAACCCCGTTTTTGAACCCGTCATTAAAATCCGGGTCCGCATCACAATAATACAGGGTAACAAGTCCATATCCGCGTGAAAGGATCTCTTTAACCTGCCAGTTGTTATATGAACTGCCCCTGTCGCTGTCAGCGGCTTTTACCTGTTGCACCTTTTCTCCTTCAATGTCCCAGATGTTTTCTGCAATAATTTTCGGATCATCGGTTACCGTATAATTCCCGTTGAAATTATAACCCAGGAAAACAGGTATTTTTCCCGTTTTTTTTGGAAGATACATCAGGAGATTCATCGAATGATGTTTGCTTCCATTGATGAGTGTAAGCTTAACCTGTTTCATTACACCCATCCCTGAGAAGGCATCCGGGTTCGAAGCCAGTTCTGTGGCCGTTATTTTCCCTTTCCAGGCAGGACTCACACCATATTCTTCTTTTTCAAAGATTCTTAAAAGTTCAGCTCTGCGTTTCTGCCAGCTTTCCTTGTCTTTAACAGGGGTTCCGTCTTCAAAAACAAGCGGATCCGGTAACTTATAAGGAGGCATTTTTGCTTCATCATAATTCGGCTTGAATTCCTGGCTGATGCCGTAAAAGCTCAACATCATAAGCAGAGTCGTGAGGATTATCCCGGTTGTTTTCATTCCATGAATAATTAGTATGGTGTATTAAAAGTAGTAAAATATTTTGAGTATCAACCTGTAACCGGCTTCAGACAGGCGGCTTATGTTGAAACCTTTCAAATAATTTATAGTATAAAGGATCATCCACTCAAAATATGCTGAAATGAAGCGATTGATTAGTGTTATGTTTTGTCTGGTGCTATTGACGCGTTTATTCTCAACTGACATTTCCAAGGTCAAATTTGAATACCTCACCGTTGATGACGGCCTCTCACAGGGTATTGTAGAAGAAATATTCCAGGACAGTCACGGCTATTTATGGCTTGGCACGCATGACGGCCTGAACCGATATGACGGCATTCAGTTCACTGTTTACCGCAGCGAACGTAATAATCCGCAAAGCCTGTTTTCAAACTGGGTATATTGCATGGCTGAGGACAAAACCGGTAAACTCTGGATTGGTACCGAGGGCCTGAATATATATGATCCGGTTAAGGACCGGATGACCCGCATCCCTGTTAACATGGATGATCCCAACGCATTCCATGGCGGCCGGGTGTACAACATTGTTGTCGATTCCGACAGCACACTATGGTTTTCAACAATGAAAGGGCTTGTTCATTATTTACCAAAAAAGAATATTTTTAAAACCTATATAAGCGATCCGGGAAACAGCAGATCACTCGGAAACACCCTGGTTTACAATGTATGTCTTGGTAAAGACAACCGGCTGTTTGTTGCTGTGGCTGCAGATCCGCTTTATGAATACGACCGGAAAAACGATTCTTTCGTTGAGCGGCCCTATAAACTGGCTTACCCCGGCCAGAATAACAGCAAATGCATTCGTGCCGACTCCAGAGGAGTGCTCTACATAACGTCTGAATTTTCAGGAGTGCATATTTACAACCCGGAAACTGGCGATTGTAAGCTTTTGGATAAAAAAGAAAAAGAGTTGAACCAGGAAAATATCCGAACCGGTGTACTTATCATAAACGACAATGAAATCTGGATTGGGACAGACGGGGGAGGTATTAATATTTATAATCCTCTTTCGGGGGAAGTGCAGTACCTGATGATGGACACCAAAAATAAATATTCGGTAGCCAGCAATGCCATTACGAAGATGTTCCAGGACAAGGATAAGAACATCTGGATTGGTCATTTTGGTGCCGGCATCAGCGTTTGGAAAAGAAATAAGGAGAAATTCGAATCATACAGCCATAATCCGTTCAATCCGTCATCCATTAACAGGGAAGTTGTCACGGCTATTTTCGAAGATTCACAGGGAAGAATCTGGATCGGTCAGGATGGCGGCGGCCTGAGTTTGTTTAACCCGCTTACCGGTATATTTGACCATATCCGGAAAAAAACCGGAACCCCGGGAACACTCACATCTGATGTAATCCTTGCCATAACCGAAGATCCGGATGGAAACCTTCTCCTGGGAACCTATGCCGGCGGATTGATGGTTTTCAACCCCGAAAACCGCAGAGTTATAAAGTCGTATAATTCTCAGAACGGACTAGAAAGCGATCATGTATGGACTTTCTTTAAAAACAGCAACGGCGAATACTGGTTTTCTGATCTCCGATCAGGTTACGGATTATATAACCCGGTAACCGGGACCATTAAGAACTTTTCGACAGGCGACGGGTACCCTTTCTCCTGTTCAAACTCGGTAATGTCGATTAATGAGGATTCGCAAAAAAGGATGTGGCTTTGCTCTGAAAACGGAGGGCTTTGTATCCTTGATCCGAACAAGCAGGAAAAGAAGAATCTTATCAATGACCCGGGCAATAAAAATTCGCTTTCTTATAATGACGTCAAATCCGTCATTTTTATTGGTAAGTATGCCTGGATTGCGACCAACGGAGGAGGATTAAACCGGCTGGACACAGAAACGGATTCATTTAAACTTTACACCCGGAATGACGGCCTGTCATCCGATGCGCTGCAGGGAATGTTAAAAGACAGTCATGACAATCTGTGGATCAGTTCTACAAAAGGTCTGATGAAATTCAATCCTGCAACCGGAGCTGTGGAATTGTTTGACAAATCACAGGGAATCCAGGGCAATGAATTCAAGTACAATGCGCAATTTACGCTTGATGACGGAAGAATGCTTTTCGGAGGAGTGAACGGACTCACCATATTTCATCCGGATAGCATAAAAGAAAGCTCAATCAAACCGGATGTGGTTTTTACCGATTTCAAGGTATTGAACGAATCAGCCGTCCCCGGCGCAAAGGGATCACCATTGAAAGCACACATTAATTACACTTCGTATATTAAGCTTCATCATAAGCAATCGGTTTTCACGATTGAGTTTGCCTCCCTTGACTACAACTCACCGTCGAAGAATAAATTCATGTATAAGCTCGAAGGATTTGACGAGAATTGGATACAGGCAGGAAACCGCCGGTTTGTGACCTATACAAACCTTGATCCGGGAAAGTACACCTTCCTGCTGAAAGGATCCAACAGCGACGGTGTTTGGATGGATACACCGCGACAGCTGATCATCCGGGTGCGCCCGGCCTGGTATGTAACCAAATTAAGTATTGCGTTATATATCATTGCCATAGTGCTTGGCATTATCTGGTTTATCCGGTGGCGTGAGAAACAAACCAAACAGGATAAGATCATCCTCGAACAGAAAATTGAGGAGGCTCAGGCCGAGTTGAAAAGCAAGACAAGGAAAGTGGAAGAACATGAAGAAGAAATAAAGAGGAGAAACGAGGGGGAAAAAGATATACGTTTCCAGACTGAGGGTGTGGCAAAACTGAGTGAAATCATAGCCCGTAAAAGGCGTAATCTTGAGGAACTTTCCGGCGCCATTATTTCAGAGTTGATCCGTTATATAAATGCATCTGCCGGTGGGATATTCGTGCTTGATGATTCCGATCCGCATAACCCTGTTCTCAGGGCAACAGGCGAATTCTGTCTGAGCTCTGAAAAAAATATCCATTTTTCTTTTGAACCGGGTGAAGGAAATGTCGGCGCCTGCTTTGTTGACAAACAAACGCTTCAGTTTGATAATCTTCCTGAAGGATTCATTGTGATGAAATCAGGATTGGGGAGCATTTCCCTGCATTACGCCGTTTTTGTGCCGATAATGCTCGACAGCGACTGCGTGGGTGTTATTGAAATTGCTTCGACAGAAAAACTGGGTGACGTTAAAGTAAAGCTAATTGAAAAGGCTGCCGAATCGCTGGCTTCCATAATAACCATTATAAAAGCCAACGAGAAAGCCAGTCATATGCTTGAACAAAATAATGTGCAGGCTGAAGAACTGAAAGCCCAGGAGGAAGAGATGCGGCAAAACATGGAAGAACTGCTGGCAACCCAGGAAGAAACACAACGTCGTGAAAAGGGACTTATTGAGCAAATGGAACGAAAAGAAGCCCGGATTAAAGAATTGGAGACTGCGCTGGCAAAATCAAAACAGGGCTCAGGCTCCTGATTTCTTTGTAGTCAGTATTCTTACTGCAAGAAGTAATAAAATGATAACCGAAAATGCAGATGCTGAACGGCCAATATAATCTCCATGCCTGACGTAGAAGGTCAGACGGTCATTTGCATTTAGTGTTCCTTTTATGGCGCCCCTCTTCCACCAGCCCAGTGATTGAATTTCTTCACCACGCTGGTTGATGATTCCGGAGATACCTGTGTTTGCAGACCGGGCAATGCTTCGCCTGGTTTCAATGGCTCGCAGCGATGATAAAGAATTATGCTGATGATAGCCGGGTGTATCTCCCCACCAGCCGTCATTAGTAATTACAAATAAAAGGTTGGCGCCATTTTTTACGTACCCGGTGACAAATTCACCGTAAACCGACTCATAGCAGATTACGGGACTTACACCCGTTGAATCGGTGGCAGAAAAGAACACGCCCCTGTAATCCTGTCTTCCCCATCCCCTGAATGTTCCGCCAAGCTTAAGTGTAAGACCTTCAAGGAATTTAAGGTATTTGGCATACGGCATGGTTTCAACCCCGGCAACCAGTTTTGATTTAAAATACACAGGTACATTTAATGTAGAATCTATTTGGATGGCCGCATTGAACGATTCGTATTTCAGATCGGTTCCAGGCAGGTCACGGGCATTGTCCGATATTTTATCACCCGGAAAAAACGCCTTATAGCATTGTATTCCCGGTACATATGAAGCCTTAGGATACTTTTTGAGGAACTGCCTGATCATCTGAATATCGGGCACCTCTTCAATTTTGTTCAGCCAGATATTGTTATTGATCGAAGTTTCAGGAGCAATGAAATAATCAACTGATGAATCCGCAATTTTCGAAGCTTCGTTTAGCTGTGTCTGCGTTTGCTCAATACTGGGTATTGAAACAAATTTCCGGTAAGGATCGATATTCGGTTGAATAACCACAACGGTTTTGGGATCGGGCTTTTCTTTATAATTATAGAAAATGGTAAAGGATATAATTACAGGAACGGCAGCTATAGCGGTCACAAGAATAATCTGCGCCATTATCCGCCTCGACGAAATGTTCATCCTGTAGCTGCGGATAAGATTATATAGCAGTAGGTTAACCACAAGAATCCACAAGGAACCGCCAAGTATACCGGTAAACTCATACCATTGAATGAATTTCACATTGTAAGCGAAGCCATTTCCCAGCGAAAGCCATGGCCATGATATTTCACTGTTGTGATACAGGTACTCCCATGAAATCCAGAAAAGGATAAGGCTGAAGTATCCTATCTGGGGGCCCATACGGCGTTTGACGACATGAAACAACCACATCACAACCGACCACATGAGTGTATTAATAAAAACGGCGACCACTACACCTACAGCCGTGGCGTTAAATATCCACCATGTTGTGCATGTATTCCATATGCCAAAGGCAAGAGCCGAATACCTGAAAAAAGTTCCCGAGGTAAACTCCTTTTTATGTTCATCCAGGTAATCTTCTACAAGTAATAACGGAATTAAAGCTACAAGTAAGAATAGTCCGTGACCCCATGTATACCAGGCCGGTGAAAGTAACAGGCCGGTAAATACAGAAAAAAGAATCCGCTTGCTTTGGCTCATATTTGTTTGAAAGGCACAAATATAGATAAACTACCAAACCATTGTTCCCTAACGATAATTAAAATATGCCTGGCAGGCTCCCTCGCCTGACACCATGCAGGCGCCGATGGGATTGGCCGGTGTGCATACGGTGGAAAACAATTTGCAGTCGATGGGTTTCTTTAATCCCCTCAGCACTTCTCCGCAGAGACATCCTGCGGGTTCATGGGCCGGTGGTGTATTAATACTGAAATGTTCTGAAGCATCATGGTTGCTGAATTCCGGTTTTATTTTGAGACCGCTGCCAGGAATCAGTCCCAGACCCCGCCATTCATCATCACACGGTTCAAATACCCTGTTCACAATTTGCATGGCTTTGGAATTACCCTTATCGGTAACAGCCCTTCTGTATTGAATATCCACACCATGGCGGCCTTCTTCAGCCATTGACACCAGCATATAAACCGATTGAAGCAGATCAACCGGCTCAAAGCCTGAAATCACAACCGAAATGTCATATTTATCAACGAGCGGCCTGTACATATCAGCACCGGCAATGGTGGTAACATGGCCGGGACCGATATAGCCGTCGATCTTCACACCCTGGTCGATGAGTGCTGCCATGGCCGGCGGCATTATTTTGTGCATGGAAAGCAGAAAGAAATTATCTAATTTTTGGGATTGCGCCTCGATCAGTGCCACGGCACTGGAGGGTGTGGTGGTTTCAAAACCTATACCCGGAAAGATAATATTTTTACCGGGATTGGCCCTGGCGATTTCAAGCGCATCCATTGTCGAATATACGATCCGTATGTCTTTCCCAAATGCTTTTTCCTGGTTCAGGCTCGATGCGGACCCCGGAACACGGATGAGGTCACCATAGGTTGTGATAATGGTTTCAGGCAGTGATGCAAGGGCAATAGCTCTGTCGATTGCAGTACGGTTTGTTACACACACAGGGCAGCCGGGACCTGACAACAGTTCAATTTGGGGAGGCAATAAATGCTGAATCCCGAATTTCCGTATGGCCATTGTGTGCCCGCCGCACACTTCCATAATCCGTAAAGGCTTTGTCGATTTATTGGCAATAGCCTTTACAAGGGTGTTAACCAGTTCACGGTTACGGAATTCTTCGATATACTTCATTGTATATTTTTCTCTGATTCCATTTCTTCAATCAGCCGGATGGTTTCAATGGCTTCTTCTTCACTGATTTTTTGAAGGGCAAAACCGGTGTGAATTAAAACATAATCGCCCGGTCTTACATCGTCAACAAGGTGCAGGCTGGTTTTCACAACGGCTCCTCCCACGGAAGCCTCGGCTGTGTTTCCGTCAACGGTTAATATTTTCGCGGGTATGCTTAAGCACATTTTTTAGCTGTTTAGATGTTTAGGGGTTTAGATGTTTAGATGTTCAGATGTTCAGATTTGCCAGGCGAAGTCTGTGACTTCTTCATTGTAAAATTAGAAAAAAAATCAAGCATGGTTACAAACTACGCTTAGCCTCTGCCGTTCTCTCCTATCATTTCTTCATTCTTTCATTCTTTTATTCCTTCATTCTTTCATTCTTTCATTCTACCAGCCACCACCACCTGCCCCAGCGCCACCCCACCGTCATTACAGGGAACTCTGGAATGAGTATAAACGGTCAGTCCATTTTCAACCAGCCTGGATTCAAGCCTTTCATGCAGGTATTTATTCTGAAAGGTACCACCGGAAAGAGCGACTTTTTCGATACCAGTTTCAGATGCTATTTTCAACACCGTTTTCATAGAGGCATCAACTATAGTATTGTGAAACCGGGCCGAAATAACACACGGATCAACATGATGCACCACGTCATTCACAATTTGCTTTATTGCCGGAATGAAAGAAATGCTATCTCCGGTTTCAAAATCATAATAGCTTTCGGTTCCCCTTTTAATCGCTGATTCAAGCCTCATCGGCGCTTCGGCATGAAACATTGATTTCATGCAAATCCCTGTTATGGCTGCAATGCCATCAAACAGCCGTCCTGCACCTGAGGTAAGCGGACAATTGATATTCTTGCGGATCGATTCAATTACATTCCGGCATGTTTTTTCATCAGGAACCCTGAATAATGGCAGATCCAATGTTACCATTTCTTCACCAAATGCCTGCCAGAGAAGGGATAGTCCCATCCGCCACGGTTGTTCTGCCGCCCTGTCGCCGCCGGGCATTGGCATATACCTGAAATGCGCCTTACGTTCAAACTGCTCAAAATCGCAAACCATGAATTCACTTCCCCATATTTTGCCATCGGTTCCGTATCCGGTACCGTCAAGGGCAACGCCGATCACCTGGTCATCCAGTCCGTTCTCAGCCATACACGAAGCAATGTGAGCGTGATGGTGCTGTACACGGATCACATCAAGTCTTGATTTATCAGCAAAGCGGGTTGACAAATAATCAGGATGCAGATCCGAAGCCATAAGATGAGGTCTCACCCTGAACAACTGACTGAACCTTTTAACCGATTCCTCATAAAACTCAAGTGTTTCATGGTTTTTCAGATCGCCGATATGCTGGCTGAGATAGGCCCTGTTGGACTTCCCGATGCAGAAGCAGTTCGACAGTTCAGCACCTGTGCCCATGATACCGTCGACCGAAAATCCCAACCTGACAGGCGATGGCGCATATCCCCTGGACCGCCGGAGAACCCTCTCCTTTCCAGAAATCAACCGGACAACCGAATCATCGGTCCTGTTATAAATATCGCGGTTATATGTAACCAGAGCATCTGTAAGCGCTGAAAACTCCTTTATTGCTTTTTCATTGTCAATGATGATCGGCTCATCGGCCAGGTTCCCGCTGGTAAGAACTATGGCAGGAGTGGTAAGCTTTTCAAAAAGCAGGTAATGAAAAGGCATATACGGAAGAAAAGCACCCAGTGTGTCGAGTCCCTTACCGATTCCATGGCACATTTCTTTTTTAATATGAAGAATAACAATCGGTCGCCGCCATGATTCAAGCGTTGCGGCCTCCTCATCAGAAACGTGTGCATAATCCTTTAAGGTTTGCAGGTCGCGGAACATGACGGCAAAAGGTTTCCCTTCCCGCTTTTTAAGGGCCCTGAGCGCATCAACCGCCTTTTCATTAAGTGCATCACACATCAGGTGAAATCCACCGGTTCCCTTTATGGCTACAATACCATTGTTTGCAAGGCATTGTGCTGTTGCTGATATAATAGTATGAATATCCTGATGCGATTTTCCGGCTGTATAAAGTATGTATTGCGGACCACAGTCATTGCATGCAACAGGCTGTGCATGAAAACGTCTGTCGGTTATCTCAGTGTATTCATTGTTACATTTTTCACACAAAACAAACGGCGCCATGGTAGTTTTGGCCCTGTCATACGGAAAGTCCTTTATAATCGAAAACCTCGGCCCGCAGTTGGTACAGTTAATAAATGCATAGGAAACCCTATGCGGCTGAGTTTTCATGTCGGCCAGGCACTCGTTGCAAACTGCAATATCCGGACTGATCTCAGACGTTTCATCCGTCATGTCCTGGCTGGCCAGGATGTAAAATCCGTTTACACCTTCCGGTAAATCCTGGTCAACAAGAATTTCATCAATTTCAGATACAACGGGCGCTTTGTTCCTCAGGTTTTCAACAAAAGGAGCCATGTTGCCGGCGGCCCCTTCAACTTTGATTGTCACTCCATCGGTGCCATTTACAACCCACCCGTTTAAATGATGTTCCCTGGCCAGGCGGTATACAAACGGTCTGAACCCCACTCCCTGAACCAGTCCCTTGATGTGAATGGTAAGGGCAATAAAATGATTCGAATAATCAGAATTCAAATGTGAAAAAAATAACAATATTTAAGCCGGTCATGTTAAAAGTAACAAATTTTAGATATATTAAACCTATATTTAACACGACCAAAAGCCCGTATGAATTCAAAATTGCCATCGAGAACCGTTGAAAGACTGAGCAAATACCGCAGGCTGCTCGACAGGTACAAGGATATGGAGGATGCGCATATTCACTCGCATAAGCTGGCTGCCATGCTGAATCTGACGCCCGAACAGGTACGGCGTGACCTCATGCTGATTGGAATCAGCGGTAATAACCGCAAGGGATATAACATCAGGTCGCTCATTTCACTCATTGGCGAAACAATCGACAGGCAGGAAGGCCATAAAGTGGCCATTGTGGGCATCGGGAACCTGGGTAAAGCAGTTTTGGGCTTCATCCGTAAGGCCAACACCAAAATGCATGTGGTGGCTGCCTTTGATATTGATCCTGTAAAAATCGGGACCGAGTTTGCAGGCGTTCATTGCTACAGTCTCAGGAGTGCGCTTAAAATCATAAAAAAGCAGGATATTCATATTGCCATACTCACTGTACCTCCCGAAGCTGCCGTAAATACAGCCAATATGTTAATCCAGTCGGGAATCCGGGGAATTCTTAACTTTACATCAGTGCATCTTGATGTTCCACCCGGAATTTATTTAAAAGATTATGACATCATCACTTCGCTTGAAGAAATCGGTTTTTTCATCATGGATTAACTTCACCGCATTACTCCTTTTTGCAACAGCTGCTGCAAATGCCCAACTGGCGGCATTCCACGACAACCAGGATAAATTTCATATTTTCGACAGGGGAAAACTTACCGAAGCCGAATACCTGCCGGTAAACAGCTTCAGCGTCGGCGGCAATTGCCTGTTATACGTGGATAACAGGAATCATCTTAAAATGTACCACAATGGTCAGGTCTCTGAACTTGAAGTAAGCAATCCAACCAAATATATAGCTAAGGACTATCTGGCAGTATACTCAATCGGAGGCATTGTGCGGATCATCGATAACGGCAGGGTATTTACAGTGAGTACAAATTCGGTTACCTGGGCGGCGGAAGACAGCCTGGTTACATTTTATGATGTCTCACAACAATTGCTTGCTGTATATTATAAAGGTGAAATTCATATGCTTGAAGACGGCCTTGCCGGATCACCAGCAAACCAGTTCCGGACCGGCAGTAACCTGGTTGCTTACGTTTCATCACGGACTAAAGATTTTAAGATATTTTACGGTGGAGAAAACCGTGAGATCGAACCGTTCATTTCAGGAGGAAGTTTCAAAACCGGCAGGGATGTCGTAGCCTGGGTGAACCAGGGTGACCAGAAAATGCGCGTGTTTCTGAAAGGTGAAATATATGATGTCGAAGATTTTCCTCCTGCTTCGTACCAGGTTGGCGACGGGATTGTGGCCTATATTGATAACACCGGCTCCTTTAAAGTATTCACGGAGGGTGATGTGGTTACAATCAGCTCATTTAAACCCGATTTCTACAGGGTGGTTAACGGAATGGTCATATATGGCGAACAGGGATATTTTAAAGTATGGTATAACGACCAATTCTATACCCTTGAAAGTTTCACTCCCGGCGATTTCAAGGCCGAATGGAGCACCATTGTTTACCGTGATGTGAATCGGAATGTGAAAGTTTTCTCAGCCGGGGAATCCAAAGTGCTTACCTACGACATCGCCGAAGAGACCAATCTCTACCGCGACGTGATAGTTGTGAATAAGGGGATGAATAATAATAATGTGTACTATAGGGGGAAGAAGTATTGAGCTGGATGCTGGATGCTGGATGCCTGCGGTCCCATATGTCCCATAAGTCGCATAGGTCCCAGGAATGAAGAATGAAGAATGAAAGAATGAAGAATGAAAAAATGAAAAGATGAAGAATGGAAAGGAATACTATTGACGATTAGGAAGTTCACTAACTGCCGAATAGCCTAATAGCCTAATAACCTAATAGCCTAAAAACACCGAACACCGAACACTGATTTTTGATTTCAGAAAAATCTCTTAGGCCTTAACCTCCTTATTACTTAATTACTAACAGACTACGGACTACAGACTAACAGACCAACAGACTAACAGACTAAACTCAGTTTTCTTCCTGACCAAAATCATAGCTTTATTTGCAGCGCTTGTCTTATTTTGCCTAAGTGCTAAGGTTTTTTACCTGATCACTTAATCACTTAATTGCTTAATCACTAACATTAGCAACATGAAGATCGGATGCCTTAAGGAAATAAAGACGCATGAATACCGCGTGGGACTTACACCTTCGGATGTAAAATCCTATGTTTCGCGGGGTCATGAAGTTATTATACAGCAGAATGCCGGTGAAGCTGCCGGTTTTACTGATATCGAATACCTGGCTTCAGGAGCAAAGATTGAAGAAGACCGCAAAAAGATTTTCGACTCCTGCGACATGATCATTAAGGTAAAGGAACCGCTTCCCGAGGAGTATGAATTATTTCACAAGGATCAGATCCTGTACACCTATCTTCACCTGGCAGCTGACAAGCGCCTGACTGATGCCATGCTTAAAGCAGGTATTAAGGGTGTTGCTTATGAAACCATCGAAACCGAAGACGGACAACTGCCCTGTCTGCAGCCGATGAGTGAAATCGCCGGCCGGCTTTCAGTTCAGGAAGGTGCAAAATTTCTTGAAAAGACATTTGGCGGCCGTGGCGTTCTTCTTGGCGGTGTTCCGGGTGTTGAGCGCGGAAAGGTTGGCATTATCGGCGGCGGTGTAGTAGGTACAAACGCCTGCAAGATTGCAACAGGAATGGGTGCTGAAGTTACCATACTCGATATAAGTGCACGCCGGCTGGCTTACCTTGATGATATCTTCGGATCACGGGTAACCACATTGTACAGCACAGATGCCAATATTGAAAAAATACTGAGAGAATGCGACCTGATCATCGGGGCAGTTCTCCTTCCCGGTGCCAAGGCTCCGACACTGGTAAAACGCGAACATCTGTCCATCATGAAGAAAGGCGCCGTTATCGTTGACGTAGCCGTTGACCAGGGTGGTTGTGTTGAAACCATCAAACCGACAACTCATGACAACCCGGTTTATGTGATTGACGGGATCGTTCACTACGGCGTTGCTAACATGCCTGGTGCAGTGGCACTCACATCCACAAAGGCGCTTACAAGTGCCACTTTGCCTTATGGATTGCTGATCGCCGAAAACGGACTTGAAAAAGCAGCATTGAAAAACCGGGCGTTGAAACTCGGTATCAATGTCTACCAGGGCAAACTTGTGTATGAAAACGTTTCAAAGGCATTCAACATGCCTTGCGTCCCCATAGACAGCTTATTAAAATAAGTGTCCAGCCCCGCCAAAAGCGGGGCTCTTTTTTTTTATATATCAACCTGACAGCGTCGAAGACCTGTCAGCGCTGATATATGATTTTTCAGACGCTGACTTGTCCGGCCGGGCGCTGTCAGGTCTTTTATTTGTTAATATATTAACAGATTCTTTTCTTTTTCAAAACATTCCTTCACACTATTCTTGTAATCCGGTCAATTTCACTGATTCTGGCATGATATGATTTTTCTCAGGCACTAAGCCAAAAATTTGCTTTACCTTCTCTTTGTCAATTCATTAATACCGGTTCTTAAACTCATTCTAAATTTCGTTTTTCATTTGGTAAAATGAGTTTTGATAACTATTTTTAGTTGTGAATTAATTAACAGCTTTTAAAACCCTTTAGCGTAGGCCTTTTTAAAAGCGCTGTGTTTTGAATAACAGATAAATAGAGCAAAAGCGACATTAAGTAACAATACTGTCTCAATTAATACGTGTACTATGAAAACCGGAGCTCAAAGAATCTTGGAGAAATACGGGAAAGATAAAACCCGGCTCATGGACATCCTCATCGATGTCCAGAATGAGTTTGGCTTTATTCCCCGTGAAATCACCGTTCAAATTGCGGACGAGCTGGGCATGTCGGAAGTCGACGTTGACCAGACCATCTCGTTTTATCATTTCTTTTCACAGAAACCGACAGGAAAGTATCACATCTATTTAAACAATAGCGCTGTGGCCAATATGATGGGGCGGAATGACGTTGCCGCTGCCTTCATGAAGGAACTGGGTATTAAATTCGGTGAAGTCACACCCGACGGGCTTGTAGGGCTCTTCGAGACTGCCTGCATCGGCATGAACGACCAGGAACCGGCCGCCATCATCAATAATCAGATCTTCACAAGGCTTACCCCTTTCAGGGCCAAAGAAATTGTACGCGATATCCGTGAAGGAAAGAGCGTGAACGATATGTTCGTGCAGGACTGGGGTGACGGCGAAAACCGCTCTGACCTGATCAAATCGGTTGTGTCCAATAACATCCGCAAAATCGGTCCCGTGCTTGAAAGAACTTTCACTGCCGGCCAGGCCATCGACAAGCTCATTAAAATGACACCCGAGCAGGTAATTGAGGAAGTAAAAAAATCAAACATGCGCGGACGCGGCGGAGCAGGCTTTCCTACAGGACTCAAATGGGAATTTGGCCGTAATGCCAAGGGTGAAAAGAAATACATCTTCTGCAATGCCGATGAAGGTGAGCCCGGAACATTCAAGGACCGTGTGATCCTTACCGAAAGACCCAGGCTTCTGTTTGAAGGAATGGTAATTGCCGGGTATGCCATCGGAGCTACGGAAGGTATCCTCTATATCCGCCATGAATACAAGTACCTCCAGGCCCATCTCGAATCGATACTGCAGATGGCCCGCGACGCCAATTACCTGGGTAAAAATATCCAGGGTAAGAAGGGTTTTAACTTTGATATCCGTATCCAGTTCGGTGCTGGCGCTTATGTTTGCGGCGAAGAATCAGCCCTCATTGAGTCAGCCGAAGGCAAACGCGGTGAACCGCGCGACAGACCGCCCTTCCCGGTTGAGAAAGGCTATCTCGACATGCCTACCGTTGTAAATAACGTGGAAACGCTTTGTGCCGTTGTAAAAGTCGTGCTGAATGGCGGTGAATGGTATAAATCGCTCGGAACTACTGAATCCACCGGGACTAAGTTGCTGAGTATTTCAGGCGACTGCAAATTCCCGGGTGTGTATGAGGTGGTTTGGGGGTTTTCAATTAATGATATACTTGATATGGTGGGTGCTCACAGCGAGGATGTTCAGGCCGTTCAGGTCGGAGGTCCTTCGGGTGCTATCATCGGCCGGAATGAATTTAACCGTATTCTTGGTTATGAAGATCTTGCAACAGGAGGATCATTGATTATCATCAGTAAGCACAGGGATATCCTCAATGATATCGTTCTGAATTTTATGGATTTCTTTATTGACGAATCCTGCGGAAGCTGTTCCACGTGCAGGATCACTCCTACCCTTCTCCGCAATAAGCTGCTGAAAATTCTGAATGCCCGGGGGGTGAAACAGGATATCGAGGATATCGTCGAATGGGGGAAAATTCTTAAGGCCAGCCGATGCGGACTGGGGCAGACTGCCGCCAATCCCATCCTTTCGAGCCTTAAAAATTTCAGGCACCTGTACGAGGAGAAAATCCAGAAAAACAAAGAATACGATTGCGGTTTCGATCTGAGCCTGGCCGTTAAAGAATCGTGTCAAGTAACCGGTAGAGTTCCTAATATTTAAAACATTCCATCATGAGTCAATTTGTTCGATTTACAATAGACGGCACCGAATGTATGGCTTCGAGGGGCCAGTACCTGGTAGATGCAGCCCGCGAAAACGGTGTTTTCATTCCCACCCTGTGTAATTACCCGGGTGTTAAGCCAAAAGGCAGCTGCAGGATTTGCACTGTTAAAGTAAACGGAAAACTGATGACGGCCTGCACCACACCGGTCGCTGAAGGCATGAACATTGAAAACGAATCGGCAGACATTAATGAACTGAGAAAATCGATTATTGAACTGCTGTTTGTTGAAGGAAATCATTTCTGCCCGGCCTGTGAAAAAAGCGGAAACTGCGAATTACAGGCGCTGGCATACCGTTTCCGTATGATGGTACCCCGCTTTCCTTTCCAGTTCCCCAACAGGGCAGTGGATGCTTCCCACCCGAGGATTATAAAAGATCATAACCGCTGTATTCTTTGCAAACGCTGTATCAGGGTAATCACTGACGAAAGCGGCAGAAGCATTTTCGCTTACCGTAAACGCAGCGCCAGCGTCGAAGTGGTTGTTGACCCCAAGCTCGGCAAGCAGCTTACTGAAGACCTCGCCCAGAAAGCCATGGACGTTTGTCCTGTAGGTTCAATCCTTGTTAAGGAAAAAGGATTCCATGTGCCGATCGGTGAAAGGAAATACGACAAAGTTCCTATCGGAAGCGATATTGAGAATATGCAAAGTACTAAAATTTAAATTTCAAGTCCATGAGTAAACCTATTGTAGCTACCACATCGCTGGCCGGATGTTTCGGATGCCATATGTCAGTGCTCGATATCGATGAAAAGATCCTGGAGCTGATTGAGCTTGTCGAGTTCAACAAATCACCCATCGACGATATCAAGAAATTCACGAAGAAGTGCGATATCGGCCTTATTGAAGGCGGGTGCTGTAACAGTGAGAATGTTCATGTGCTGAAAGAATTCCGTGAACATTGCAGAATTCTCGTAGCCGTTGGTGAATGCGCCATTATGGGTGGATTGCCCGCTATGCGTAACGGCATTCCGATTGAAGAATGTTTCAACGAAGCATACCTTAACGGTCCCACAGTTGTTGGCAATGATGCCGGAATCATACCCAATGATCCTGAATTGCCGATGATCCTTGACAGGGTATATCCCTGCCACGAGATCGTAAAAATCGATTACTTCCTTCCGGGATGTCCGCCAAGGGCAGATCTCATCTGGGAAGCACTGGTTGCCCTTGTGACCGGCGATGAAATGAAATTACCTTATGAAGTTGTCAAATTTGATTAAATCAAGCATACTATGGGACAAAAGATAACCATTGAACCGGTAACCCGCGTTGAAGGACATGGTAAAGTTACCATTCACCTGGATAACGAAGGAAAAATAGAACAGACACGTCTGCATATAGTCGAATTCCGTGGTTTTGAACGGTTCGTCCAGGGCCGTCCCTATTGGGAGATGCCGGTGCTTGTTCAGCGTTTGTGCGGTATCTGCCCTGTAAGTCACCACCTGGCTGCCGCCAAAGCCCTTGATGTAATTGTAGGAGCCGGCACAGGGGAAGGCCTCACTCCCACCGGTGAAAAAATGCGCAGGTTAATGCATTACGGACAGATGTTCCAGTCGCATTCTCTCCACTTCTTTCATCTCGCCTCGCCCGACCTGCTTTTTGGCATTGATTCAGATCCGCTCAAAAGGAATGTAATCGGCGTGGCCCTTGAATACAAAGACCTGGCCGTTCAGGGCGTGATGATGCGCAAATACGGGCAGGAAGTGATAAAAGCCACAGCCGGTAAGAAGATTCATGGCACCGGAGCCATTCCCGGCGGAATCAACAAGCATCTAACCGAAGAAGAAAGAGACTACCTGCTTCATGGCAACGAATACATGAACATTGATAAAATGATCGGATGGGCACAGGATGCGCTTGAATTCTTCAAGGAATATCACAAGAAAAACACCGCTGTCATTGATGGTTTTGCCGAGTTTCCGTCGAGCTACCTGAGCCTTGTCCGCAAGGACGGTGCACTCGACCTTTATCATGGTGTACTCAGGGCTGTTGATACCGAAGGGAAAAAAATCCTTCACGATGTGGATTACCAGGAATACAACAAGTACATCGATGAGGAAGTAAAATCATGGAGCTATATGAAATTTCCCTACCTGAAGGAAATCGGGAAGACAAACGGCTGGTATTCCGTAGGCCCCCTGGCACGACTGAATACGGCCGATTTCATTGACACTCCCCTGGCACAAAAGGAATTTGAAGAGTTCAGGAGCTATAATAACGGTAAGCCAAGCAACCGTCCGATGCACGCACACTGGGCAAGGTTAATCGAGATCCTGCACAGCGCTGAAAAAATCAAACAGTTGCTGAATGACCCCGACCTGATGGAAGGCGAACTGGTGACAAAAGGCACAAAGAAATACGAAGGTGTGGGCCTCATAGAAGCGCCCCGCGGAACACTGTTCCACCATTACAAGATCGGGGAAAATGATATGATCACCATGGCCAACCTGATCGTTTCAACTACCAATAACAACCAGCCGATGAATATTGCGGTAAACCAGGTGGCAGTAAAAGTGATGACAGGCAAGAAAGAGATCACCGAAGGCATGATGAACGCTGTTGAGGTGGCCATCAGGGCTTATGATCCCTGCCTGAGCTGCGCCACACATGCACTGGGCAAGATGCCGCTTGAATTTGAAATTTACAATGCTTCAGAGCAACTGATCGAAAGGAAGTACAGGGGTTGACAAGCGAAAAAAGGATACTCATTTACGGATACGGAAACCCGGGCCGCCAGGATGACGGTCTGGGTGTTCTGTTGGCTGAAAGGATTGAAAAATGGGCGGCTGAGGAAGGATTGAAAGGCATTGTCACCGATTCAAATTACCAGCTCAATCTCGAAGATGCCGAAGCTATTTCAGGCTATGATACCGTAATTTTTGCCGATGCTTCACAGGAGGATATCGCAGATTACCTGTTTTCCCCTCTTGTACCTTCGGCTTCGGTAGAATTTACCATGCATGCTGTTTCACCGGCATTTATCCTGCATTTATGCCACGAGGCATTTAACCGTTTTCCCGATACCTACCTGCTTCATATCAAGGGCTACAGCTGGGAATTCATGAACAATATGACCCCTCCGGCGAAAATAAACCTTGAAAAGGCGGTGGAATTTGTGAAGGCGTTTTTAAAGAGCTAAGCGTAGTTTGCAACTACGCTTGAAAATTTACCGGTAAGACGAAGTCACAGACTTCGCCTGGCAAAGGACCTGTCAGCGTTTGAACGTTATAAAAACCAACGCTGACAGGTTTTCGACGCTGTCAGGTTTTAGCTCTGCATGAATATGAACAATAAAAATTCGTAACTTTACTTGGGATCAGGGATCAGTAATGTCCTATACGTCCCATGCGTCCTATAGGTCCCAGAGACAAACACCAAACACCGAACACCGATTAAGAACATCAAACTTCAAACATCGAACTTCAAACATCAAACTTCAAACCGCAAACCACATGGACCTTTCCTCAACATTCATGGGCATTAAGATTGCCAATCCTTTGATAGTTGCCAGTTCGGGACTTACCGATACGGCTGAGAAAGTAAAAGCCTGTGCAGATAACGGCGCCGGGGCAGTAGTGTTGAAATCGCTTTTCGAAGAGCAGATGATCAGTCCCAAATCAACAATGGAAAACAAGGATGACATGTTTTTCTGGTATCCGGAGGCCATTCAGTTTGTGAACAAATTTTCTAAGGAAGTCGGCCTCTCCGCTTACCTGAAACTCGTTGAAGAGTGCAAAAAAGCAGTGAACATTCCGGTTATCGCAAGCATAAACTGCGTCACTCCTAACGAGTGGCCTGCATTTGCATCAAAAATTGCCGAAGCCGGGGCAGACGGCATTGAGCTTAACATTTTCATTCCTCCTACTAACATCAATCTTACGGGTTATAAAATGGAGGAAACCTATATCGATATCATACACGAGGTACGCAAGAATGTCCAGATTCCTGTGGGTGTCAAGGTAGGCTATTTCTTCACCAACCTTTACCGGATGATCTATAAGATCAGCAATCTTGATGTGAACAGCCTGGTGCTTTTTAACCGCTATTACAGGCCGGACATCGATATCGAAAACCTTCGGGTAATCGGGCAGAATGTATACAGTTCACCTCATGAATTAACCCTGTCCCTGCGCTGGATTGCCCTGGTTTCAAAAAGAATTCATACCGAAATCGTTGCTGCAACAGGTATTCATGACGCAAATGGCGTGGTGAAACAGCTTCTGGCCGGTGCCACTTCGGTACAGGTTTGCTCAACTCTGTACCTGAATGGACTGTCGTACCTGAGCAACATACTGGCTGATCTTAAAAACTGGATGATGCAGAAAGGGTATGAAAACCTTCCTTCCTTTCGTGGCCTTGTGGCTGAAAACGATGAAAACACTGCCGCCTTCGAAAGGGTGCAGTTTATGAAGAAGAGTCTGGTGTAGAATGGATTAATACCGTCATTGCGAGGCGCTTGATACATTTATGATTGTCATGCGCCTCGCAATGACGGCTTTGATCTAACAGACTAACTGACTAACTGACTAAAAGACTTCTTCCAATTTGACTAATTGTTCAAAAGTTATGATAAAACGGTTAATAATTAAATGAAATAATTAATAGATTTAATGCCGTTAATACAGCGTCTCACGAAAATCTGGATAATATGAAGAAACTTTTACGTGCTGGCTTGTTCCTGCTGATAATCACCGTGTTAGGTGTATCCTGTAAATCCGGCAAAACTACCAACACCGAAGGATTGGACAGTATCAGTCTCGGCGAAGTGAAGCCACTGGTTCACCAGATCGATACTATGAAAGAAGGATTACCGATTTTCTACAATATGTACCTGTCAGTGGAAATGTCATCTCTCTTTAAAACGTCAGGTGCCGTTTTCAAACAGGATATATTGAATAGTCCGGATAAGCTGAGCAATTACGTAACCAGCTCCAAAAAAGCCCTTAACCTGGGTGTTTATGCAGTTGATCTGAGTTATGCCAAAGTAAGTGAACAGCTCGAAACAGCGGGACGTTATTTCAATGCCATGCAGAAAATGGCAGAAGAAATGGGTATTCCATCCGATTATTTCAAGAACACAGCTCAGCGGTTCGACAAGAATATCGATAACAAGGACTCTCTTATTGCTATTGCCAATGAAGTGTATATGGCTTCGGACAATTACCTGCGCGAAAATGAAAGGTATGCCGCTTCAGCACAGATTATACTCGGCGGTTGGGTTGAAGCCATTCACATTGCTGCCAATGTGGCTACAAGCACCAAGGACCTTGATGTGATTGAACGGCTGGCCGATCAGAAGCAGTCGCTCACCAATGTGATCAACATGCTGAATGATTACAGCTCGGATGTTGACATTAATAAAAACCTGCAGAAGCTGAAAGAACTTCAGCCGGTGTTCGATTCGTTTGTGGTTGAAATGGACGGCAATTTCAACGCCACTTCGCCTGCAGGCAAAAAAGAAATTCAGACCTATCTTCAGAAGGTTGACCAGATCAGCAAGCAAATTAACCTGATTCGGGCCGAGATTATTTCCTGAAGTTTTTTAGAGGTTGTAAATGATGCAGAGGTTGTATAAGCGCAGGCTTTTACAACCTCTGATATTTTAAAGATAGATTATTTCCGGGGTTTCGCCCCGAACCCCATTACTTTCTTTGTCCTGTCACAAAGAAAGTAACAAAGAAAAGACCAGACAAAACGACTCCCGGCGCGCTCTGCTGCAAGGCAGGAATTTCAAACAAACGGTCGCAAGCTCGTTTGTAGAAATTCCATGCCTTGCAGCATTCACCGCCACGCCGGCTCCACGTTTTGTCCCGGCCAACCCACGGTGCTTCGATTATCGTATGTGATTTATAACAAAGCGGTGAGATAATGTTAATGACTATCCTCCTCATTGAACATAGAGATTACGCCTGGGGACCGTCACGTCCGCCTCTGAAAAAACGCGTTAAAAAAATTAATTCACGCAGCGTTAAAAAAGAAAAGCTGTCTGAGTCCGATTCCTGCGGACGAGTTCTTTTCTTTTAGCGTAGTGAATTAATTTTTAGCGATTTTTTCAGCAGCGGCGGCATTTTTTGCTTACTTTTTTTTGCTGCAGAAAAAAAGTAAGTCAGGGCT
>DATGXG010000060.1 GCA_035299085.1 Bacteroidales bacterium
CACAGAATTCTTGATCGGGAGAGTTCTTTTCTTTTAGCGAAGTGAATTAATTTTTAGCGATTTTTTCAGCAGCGGCGGCATTTTTTGGTCACTTTTTTTTGCTGCAGAAAAAAAGTGACTCAGGGTTCGGGGCGGATAGCCCCGATAGAATAAATCCAGATATTAACGACTGATCGTCATATCATTCGGTGATCTTAAAAATAGGTTTAATCACTCACAATGACGAGCTATACTTTACCTCAGCTTATCCGGGTTAAATACCAGGGTGGCGGAACCATACGTGGCCTGCATGCCGCTGCGGAATGAGTTTTCATAGGGCTTTGTTTCAATGGAACCATCCAGTACTTTTTCAGTGGCTATCCGCATATCCGTAATATATTGAGTCGTGAGAGGAGCCTTCTCTTCCTGTTCATGATGGCCGACATAAATCCTGTCGATGTCACCCTTCATGGCTTCCAGTCGTTTCAGCGTCGAAAGGAATACGGTGAGCGGATCATTTGAAATATGAGCCCAGACACTTGTCGATCCGATACCATCCCCTGTGAGCATATACCGCCCTTTCCTGTTATAAAAAGCTACAGAACCGGGAGTATGTCCCGGGATCGACAGGATCTCAATCTTCTGATCTCCCAGGTCGAACATAAAACCTTCATCAAAAAACACCCATTTATTCCGGCTCCCCATAGGCATCAGGTTTGTATCAGCTTTGTGAACATATACCTTGTCGAAGTATTTGACCCCGCCACTGTGATCCATATGCCCGTGAGTAAGGGCTAATGTAACAGGAGTTGTTCCTGCCAGTTTCCTAACGGCTTCCTTAAAACCTTCCTGTCCCGTGCACGCATCAATAACCAGTGCCTGCCTGCTGCCTAAAATCAGGTATGCGGTTGACAGTGTTCCCTGCACGGCCTGGATCCGCCAGAAATTTTTACCCAGTTCGTCGATCCTGTAATTTTCCTGCGCATGGATGCGAACTATGGCCAGAACCAGGAATGCGATAAGAATTGTGGTTTTTGTTTTCATGTTTATTTTTTTGTTTTTGGGTTGCTTACTTTGATTTTCAGTGTTCCCCAGTGAAGTTTCCGCTCAATGGGGTTATAGCTGTTTGTTTCATAATCGCCTGTAAATTCAATCACATGGCCGTCGGGACAATCAGGAGAAATGGTCACGACAGAGCTGAGTGCATATCCGTCTTCCCATATTGAGGGGATCTGTTCATCCATTAATTCTTCTTTTGACCTGTTAATCCATGGATCATTGGTATACAATCTGAGCCGGTTCTTACTTTTATAAACCATAATGCTTTCGCCTGCATTGGCTGTTCCATCAGCGTTTCCCTTTCCAAAGGCCTTTTCCCTTATGACCCTGCCATCATCGATGCGGATGCTGTCGAATGCAGGAGCATTGAAAAGCACCGGAACAATAACCTCATCGGCATACGTTGTGTCACCGGATTGAATGGTGACCTTAAACTTTACCTGTGAAGGCTCAGCATGCATCGGTGGAGTTTTGCCGCAGGTGGCTCTTATGGCTGGCAAAATAAGGATTCGTTCACGGGCTTCAGGTTTCATCGTAATTTCATTTCCATACAAAACGACATCTTTGTCGCACGATTGAACACGAATGGCAAGAGATTCATCCCCGCTAAAATCACCGCCCCGGTTGTACAATTGAATATAAAGATCATTATCCCCGGTTTCAAGCAGTTTCTTGTTATCCTGTAAAGAATACCTTAAAAAGGCTGGTTCCGGTATATCTCCGGGTAAGAAAATAGCCGTTTCATAATCATTCGGGCCAAATGAAAGTCCTAATCTGCCCTCTTTATCGGCAACCGCCCTGTCATCAATCATTGAGGAGTTATCATTAATGAAATGAATGACCTGGTATGCTTTCCCGGGAACATATAAAGGAGCAGTCGTTATGGTAACCGGAATACGCAAAGAAGGCCCGTCAGGAAGCCATTTCAATGTTTGCACACCCATCCCGTGCTTAGTCACATTTCTCAGGAAAATAAACCCGGGAATATTTTTATTGCTGTTCACGTTGTAATCCCATACACTAAACTGGTTGTACAAGTCATAATGCGACCAGGATGAAGGATAGGTGAATGGCCTTCCGAAATTACTGCATACGAACTTCATGGCCATCTCAAATGCTTTTGTTTCGCCCGGTTTATCGACCATATGACCACCATGAAACCCGTAAAATTCATAAGGATTGCCTTCCCATTGAGCACCTTTTTGGACTTCCTCGTTAAGATAAACCAGTATGTCCCTGTCGCCTCCCTGTTGGCGTACCGGAACCTCCATCAGGTTTTTGAAGGTATACCGCACCTGGTAGAGCGTATGGTTTTCAGGATAACCGATGAAAAATTCAGGTGTACCGGCCAGGTTCACGGCAGAGCAAACTTTATCGGGGTATTTTCCGGCAAGGAAAAACGACATGATACCGCCCATGCTGAAGCCGATAATACCGCGATGGCTTCGGTCAGACAACGTGCGGTATTTCGAATCTATGTGTTCCACCAGTTCAGGGAAATAATCTTTCATTTGTACAGGGTACCTGATATCCTTGTGGTTCCCGATGTTATATGGCCGGGGCTGGCTTTCTTCAATGTTTCCATCCCACATGACGAGAATAACCCTGTACTTATCGACAAGGTCTTTAATCATGGTGTACTCAAGCAGGGCATTGTCATCTTTGAAATGCCGACCGCCCCAACCATGGAAGAAATAAATGACAGGAAATCTTTCTGAATTGTTTTTATAGTTCCCCGGCAGGTAAATCCGGTAAAACTTCTGATGCCCGAATACCTGGCTGAAGTGAGAAGTGTCAGTGTAGGGAGGGATTTGGGATTGAGAAAAGAGAGCCAAATTGAAAAGAAGGCATAAGAAAACAAGCAGATATTTCATGATATCATTTTTTTGCGGGCCGGGTGTGAGGATTATATCTTTAAAACAAATATACAATTTTCACTAAGTTTGACAACCAAAACAGCACCTATGGAAACGCTTGAAAATATAATTGAACTGTTGAAACTGAAACCTCATCCGGAGGGAGGATTTTACCGTGAAACATACCGCAGCGAGGGAATCATCAGTGACAGATGCCTTGGCCCGGAATACAGCGGAAGCCGCAATCATTCAACCTGCATTTATTACCTGTTGAATAATGATGCCTTCTCGTCGTTTCATAAAATAGTACAGGATGAAATCTGGCACTATTATGATGGATCTCCGGTTGCCCTCCAGATGATCACGCCCCTTGGCTACCACATCGAAGTTATAGTAGGAAGGGATTTCTCAAAAGGCCAGGTTCCCCAATATGTGATCCCCGGAGGCACCTGGTTCGCTGCCAAACCTTTAGAGGCCGAAAGTTATTCGTTATTCGGATGCACGGTTGCTCCCGGTTTTACATTTGCCGATTTTAAACAGGGTGACCGTGAGGAACTACTGCAGCTTTTCCCTCAATATAGGGATCTTATTTTGGAATATACACGGTAAGCAGAACCTGTTCGAGCCGAGGTTCTGCCTCGGCCGAATATATCTTTTCAGGCTGTGCCTGAATTAAATTTAAAATACTAATTACCACTCCTAAAGGTGACTTACAAACTTTGAACAGTACTTCTCTTCTGAATGTTTATTACATAAAAGCCAAACCCTTATGAATAACTTCTGGAGGACCCTGATTGCCGCATACGGTGCAAAAAAACTAGGTGGAGGGTGTATCTCCACCATAGTTGTTTTTATAGTAATCTTTATGCTGCTCAAACAATGCAGCTGATCATTCAGCCACTCCCAGCCTGTCAATCAGGAAGGCATATCTGAACGCAACCTCTTTCAGGTAGTCAAATCGTCCCGTGGCCCCGCCATGACCTGATTCAAGGTTTGTTTTAAGCAATACAATATTATTTCCCGTTTTCATCGCCCTGATTTTGGCGACAAATTTTGCAGGTTCATGATACAGAACCTGGGAATCGTTCCATCCCGCTGTCGCCAGGATATCGGGATAATTCTGTTGCTTAATGTTATCATACGGCGAATAACTCAGCATGTATTTATAATCTGCTTCATTGTGAGGATTTCCCCATTGTTCGTACTCCTGGGTGGTAAGCGGCAATGATTCATCGAGCATGGTGGATACCACATCTACAAAGGGTACATCGGCAATCACGGCTTTGAACAAATCAGGCCGCATTACAGTTACCGCGCCTACAAGCAATCCGCCTGCACTGCCTCCATTTATGGCCAGTTTGGCAGGCTGCGTATAGTTGTCCTGTATGAGTTTTTCTGCACAGGCAATGAAATCATTGAATGAATTTTTCTTGTTCATTAACTTTCCGTTCTCATACCACTGCTCTCCCATCTCGCTGCCGCCACGGACCTGTCCTATTGCAAAAACGAAACCCTTGTCGACCAGACTGAATATACCCGATCTGAAATTGGCATCGGTACTGTAACCGTAAGACCCGTATCCATAAAGCAATGCCGGGTTATTTCCGTCTTTCTTCAGTTCTTTTTTGTACACGATAGCCATAGGAACTTTGGTGCTGTCGGATGAGACTGCCCACAATCGTTCAACTACATAGGCATCAGGATTAAATCCCGACGGAATTTCCTGCTCCTTCAATTTTACAGCCGATCTGTCCGACATATTATACTCGTACGTGGTGAGCGGACGATTCAGGGAGGAATAATTATAGCGGCATTTGATGGATGTGAATTCCGGCGTATATTCCGGTGTTACGGCATAGACAGGTTCCGGAAATTCAATGATATTGCTTTGTTTTGTCTCAATATTATAAACAGATATTCCGTCAAGGCCATTTTTCCGAATGAATAAAGCAAGAAATTTTTCAAAAAGTTCCATATCCTGTATTTTAACTGCAGGATCGTGAGGTATAATTTCTTTCCATTTTGTCATGTCTCCATCACTGCCCAGGGGTGCTTCAAATATCTTTCGGTTTGGACTCTGCTTATCTTTATACCGGATAAAAATCCCGTTTTTATGATGTTCCATGAAATATTCAACATCCGGTTTTCGTGCCATAAACAATTTGAAATCGCCCTCCGGTTTGTCTGCAGGAATATACCTGTATTCACTCGAAGTGAAACTTGATGAGACCATGTAGATGTATTCCTTTGTTTTCGATATGGCCAGACCAAGGTTAAACATATCGTCCTTTTCCTCATAAATCAGCTTATCAGGTACCTTCGAATTTAATACATGGCGATAAACCCGGTAAGGCCGAAGCGATTCATTGCCCACGGCATAAAAGACGGTTTTGTTATCGTTGGCCAGGACAAATGACTGCACTTTCCCGATTACATCCGGCAAATCCTCACCTGTATTCAGGATTCTGAATTTCAGGTTGAAATCGGCGTATGAACCGGTAGTGTTAAACATGTACCCGGCAACCTCATTGTTCTTTGTAACTTCATAATCAGCAAATAAATAAGCATTGTTGCCTTCGGCCATTTTATTTACATCGAACAGAATTTCCTCGGGCGCCTGGAGGTTTTCCTTTTTCCTGCAATAAACCCTATATTGTTTGTCTTTTTCAGTCCGGCTGTAATAAAAATACCCATTGTCCAGCTTAGGAACAGTCTGATCATCTTCTTTTATTCTCCCCTTCATTTCTTTATATAACGTTTGCTGAAGATCTTTTGTGTGTGACATTACCGTGTCGAAATACGCATTCTCGGCTTTCAGATAAGCCATCACATCGGGATTACTCCTGTCCTTTAACCAGAAGTAATTATCAATCCTTACATTACCAAATTCCTTCAGCGTATCCGGCTTAACCGCGGCAACAGGAGGTTTCGGATAGTTTGTTTCATCAGTCACTGTGGCAGATTTTTGTTTTTGACAACCGAATGGAAAAAAACAAAAGAAGATAAGGGAGAGAAGAAGAATTTTTTTCATAAATGAAGGTTTAGTGTATGGAAGAATACTACTACTAATATGCTGAAAAAAAGCCTAATACCAAAATTAAAATAGTTTTATTTTTAAGTACCTGACGCTGTCAGGTCTATCTCCCCTTCTCCCCTTCTCCCACTCTCCCTTTCTCCCTTTCTCCCTTTCATTCTTTCATTCTTTCATTTTTTCATTCTTTCATTCTTTCATTCTTTCATTTTTTCTAATTCCCCCAGACGCTGACAGGTCCTCCGGACGCTGTCAGGTCTTCCACCAGGCGCTGACAGGTCATGCGGACGCTGTCAGGTCTTCTAAAGCTCCTCATTCGGTGTCAGTGTATCACCTTTCCCGTAATTATGGTCCGAAAGGGCGCCGGTTTCTTCAAAATCAATACGGGCTTCCTGTTCATTCAGTCCTTCACCTTCGTATGCAGCCTGCAGTATATTCATATCCAGTTTTTTCATTTGCATCATGGCCTTCATGAATCTTTTGCCACCTTCTGAACCGGTGTCGCTTGTCCACAGTGAAATTTTATCCGGCACCACCTGCCAAGACACCCCATACCGGTCGGAAAGCCATCCGCACATCTGGGCGCTTTCATCACCACCGCGTGTCAGTTCATTCCAGTAATGATCAATTTCTTGCTGGCTATGACAATTAACAACAAACGATATTCCGGGATTCAAAAGAAAAGGAACGTCATTTCCACTGTCCATTGCTTTAAAATTCTGGCCATTCAGACTGAATGCCGAATATTTTACGAGACCGGTAGGACCCGGATCTTCTTCGGTATATCTTTCAATTCTTTCAACTGCAGAATTTTCAAATACACTCATATAAAAATTTATGGCTTCTTCGCATTTGCCTCGCCCCTCTCCTGTGAACATAATGCAGGGAGCTATAATCTGGCTGTCGTTTGCGAGAATCAGCTGCCATGAAACTCCGTATTTGTCTTCCACCCATCCGTACTTTTCACTAAACGGGTATTTGTCAAGTTCCATTCGCACCAATCCTCCTTCAGAAAGCCGGCACCATAAGTCATCAATTTTTTCATGCGTTCTGCAATTCACCATAAAAGAAATGGCAGGAGTTATTTTATATACAGGGCCTCCGTTAATAGCCGTAAAATCCATACCTTCTAACTGGAACGACACCGTCATGACAGAGTTTTCAGGAACGCCAGCCATTGCAGACGATTCCGCATTGTAATGGGTTATCGTTTTTACACGGGCATTTTTAAAAACCGATGCATAAAAATTGGCTGCTTCTTCAGCCTGGTTATCAAACCAAAGGAACGGAACGATTTTCTGAAAATCATTCCCTTTCACCACATCAAGCGGCCGGGGATTAATATGAGTCTCCATAATTTTAAAATTTAAGATTTAACTACTCACTATAGGAGACTGAAAAACAAAACGCCAAATTGAAAGTTCGACTTTATTTCATAATTTAGTTAGTTGTCCAAACAGGAAAAAGCTCATGAAATTTACAAGGGAAGACTATAATAAAAGAATCGTTGATACGGCAGGCAAAATTCCGGATGATGAACCTGTGTTCCTTCTGAGAGCCCAGGATGTATATGCCCCGTCTACATTACGGTATTATGCCAAACTGCTCGAAGATGACGGTAACATCGATATGGCCGAAGAACTGCGGGCGCATGCGCGGCAAATGGTTGTCTGGCAGAAATCGGTGCGTGTACATCTTCCGGATGTATAGCGAATCGTCAATCGTAAATCTGAAATCGTAAATTATTCTGATGGATAAACTTTTTCATATATTCCAGGTTAACGAGGAAGATGCGCTTAGGATTTCATCAGCGCCCGACGAACCGCATCAGCATGATTACGAAGAGCTCATAGTGGGTGTGGAAGGAAAGCTTGATCATTTCATCGACTTTAAAACAACCATCATTGAGGCGCCTTTAATCAGTTTTGTTGCAAAGGGCAAAATGCATCGTGTAATCCCCTATCTGCACAACGGTAAATGCAGCATGTGGGTAATCCGGTTTCAAAGCGAATTTATTCCGGAGACAACGTTTCAATTGTACTCATTCTATCATGATCACGCTAATATCAAACTTCAGCCGGGCATGTGCTATGACAGGCTGACCCAGATCTGCAGCATGATGTATGGTGAAATGCAGCGTCCCGTGCCTGACCTGAGTATTGTCAGTCATCTGCTGAATGCCCTCTTTTCGATGATAGAAGCCGAACGCCGGAATGTGTTGCCCGAACCCGAAATACTCAACAAAACGCAGAACATCACATTCAAAAACTTCTTGAAAATTCTTGAAGAGAACTACAGAAGACCTGAAGGTGTTGAGTTCTATGCTGAAAAGCTTTTTATGTCGTCCAGAAATCTGAATCTTATCTGTAAAAATATCCTGAACCAGAGCGTGTCGGAAATAATTGAAACCCGAAAACTGATTGAAGCCAAAAATCTGCTCATCCATACCGATAAAACCATTTCGGAAATAGGCTATGAACTCGGATACAATGAGAAATCGTATTTCACAAACGTTTTCAAAAGAAAATCTGGTCAGACCCCATCCGAGTTCCGTAATGAGATGAAAAACCATCTTTCCTGAATTTACAACTCTTTTTCCGGAAAGTGTAATCCCCGTTTTATGAGGTTGTTGCAACTTTGTACTGTTAAATTATTAAAACAGTATAATAAAAATCTGAAATATGGAAAATACAATTTCAACCAGTAAATGGGTCCTTGATCCTTCACACAGTGAACTGCTTTTTAAGGTGAAACATCTTATGATCACCAATGTCAAAGGTGAATTCAGAAAATTCAATGCTGAAATCGACGGTGAAGATTTTACCAAATCAAAAGTAAAAGTGGTGATTGATGCCGGCTCTGTTTTTACAAATGAAGACAACAGGGACGCACACCTGAAAAGCGCGGATTTCTTTGATGTGGAAAATCATAAGGAAATTACATTTGAAAGTAAATCGGTTAAAAAAGTAGATGAAGAAACCTACAAACTCACCGGTGACCTGTCAATCAAGGGAATTACCCGCGAAGTGGTTCTCGATGCCGAATTCGGCGGAATAAATAAGGATCCCTGGGGAAATGAGAAAGCCGGGTTTTCACTGAGTGGCAAAATAAACCGCAAAGACTGGGGTTTGAACTGGAATGCAGCACTTGAAACCGGCGGCGTGCTTGTAAGTGATGATGTACGCATCAATGGCGAAGTGCAATTTGTTAAAGCACAGTTGAACTGATTATGAGCATGAACGATATATATAACCTGTCACAGAATTTAAACAGCACGGAGCGAATGCCTGTGCTGTTTCTTGGTCACGGTACTCCCATGAATGCTATTGAAGAAAATGAGTTTGTCCGTGGCTTCAGGAACATTGGCAAAAGTATCCCGCGTCCCGTGGCAGTTTTATGTATTTCGGCACACTGGGAAACAAAAGGCACTTACGTTACCGGCATGGAAAACCCGCCTACAATACACGATTTTGGCGGATTTCCTGAGGAACTTTTTCAGGTACAGTACCCTGCGCCCGGAAATCCTTCCCTGGCAAATGAGCTGCAGCAAACGATTAAAAAAGGTGAAATCTGCATCGACTTTAACTGGGGCCTCGATCATGGCGCCTGGAGTGTTATCAGGCACCTTTACCCGGAGGCTGAAATTCCGGTTATCCAGATGAGCCTTGATTATCGCCAGACTCCTTTATATCATTATGAGCTGGGATCTGAACTGGCTGTACTTCGTGAAAAAGGGATACTCATCATCGGCAGTGGAAACATGATCCATAACCTGAGGCTTGTTGCATGGGACAAACTGAATACCGATAATTTCGGCTATGACTGGGCATTGGAAGCCGGTGATAAAATGAAAAACTTTATAAGAGAAGGCGATCATAAAAGCCTTATCAATTTCAACAAGCTGGGTAGATCATTTGATCTTTCAATTCCCACACCCGAACACTATCTGCCCCTTCTGTATGTTCTTTCTCTCAGTCAGCAAAACGAACGTGTCGAGTTTTTCAATGATAAAACCGTCGCAGGATCACTGCTGATGACTTCAGTAAAAATCGGGTAGGTTTTTGGGTCTGCTGATCATAATCCCCGAAGGTAAAATTGCATATAACTACAACTGAATAAGCAGGCACTATATCCGGTTTCCACGGTTTTTTACTAGTTTTACATAAGCCAAAGCAACCGATGGCAGAATATTTGCATCCTCAAATAAAAATAAGCCTATATGAACAGAATTCTTCTTCTCTTTTCAGTGCTTGCCCTTGTAGCGTGCTCCGAGAATAACGAAACTGAAAAACTTACAAGGGAAAACCTTTTCCAGATAGCCGTTTCTTCAAAATGGCAGGTAAATTTATATGCCAACGGCGATGATATTAAAACAGATGATTACACGAATTATAAGTTTAACTTTCTTACAAATGATTCTGTAAAAGCCACAAATGGGACCAATACCTATAAGGGTTCCTGGTATTCCGGTAATACGGAAAACACACCGAGTACACTCGGGCTTATTTTTAATATTGAATTCGAGACACCGGAAACTTACGCTCTTCTGTCAAGAGAGTGGGATGTAATTTCCGCAGATCAGGGCACAATAAGACTCCGTTATATTAACGGCGAGAAAGTTGAGCTACTGACCTTTGTCAGTACTGCTAAGTAAAGTTTGTTATAGAGTCACGGATTAATTACGAGGAAGATATAGGCGCATAGATTCACGAGCAAAACGGCCCCGTACACGATATTAGTGCGACCGCTTATCAGTGACAATACAACGGTGAATACGGATAACCCCAGTAACAGCATCGATTTGATATCAATGCCCAGGATGATATCAAAATGAAAAATAATACTGACAATTGAAACAGCAGGTATTGTAAGCCCGATGCTGGCAAGTGCCGAACCCAGTGCCAGGTTCAGGCTTGTCTGAAGTTTGTTATGTTTTGACGCGAGAATGGCTGCAATCCCTTCAGGTAACAGAATAATGGCCGCAATGATGATTCCTACAAGAACTTTAGGCAGGTTGTTCTTTACTATTATGTTCTCTATAGGCGGTGAAAGCGATTTTGCAAGCAATACCACAATTCCCAGGCAAACAAGCAAAAAAACAAGACTTATGATAAACCGGGATTTATTTACAGATTGGACCGTTTCCTTTTCATCACCGGTCTGAAAGTAATCCCTGTGCCTGGTTGTTTGAGCAAAAAGAAAGAAAGAATAAATGACCACACAGGCAACGGAAACAAATATCAGTTGAGGAGTTGAATAATACGGCCCTTCTTTGCTGGTTGTAAAGCTTGGAAATACAAGTGTCAGAATCACGATGGAAACAATGGAGACGAGAGAAATAGTTGCCGAATGTTTTGAAAAGATCTGCTCATGATGTTTTAATCCGCCAATAAACAGGCATAGTCCTACGATTCCGTTAAGAATAAGCATTGTAACTGAAAAAACAGTGTCCCTGGCCAGGGATGCCGCTTCTTTTCCCCCTGAGATCATCAGGGATACAATTATTGAGACCTCAATGATGGTGATTGAAATGGCCAGGATGATGGTTCCATATGGCTCCCCCACCCTGAGCGCAATGATCTCGGAATGATTTACCGAAGCCATTACTGAAAAAACAAGGAGGATGCCGGCTAAAATCTGAAATAAAACGCTGTTTTCAACAAGACCTGTGAAATACAAAGTCCAGGCCAGTATGGGAATTACCGTTGTCCATCGCAGAATGTATTTCATTTTTCTGTAAAGTTACCGAAACTAATTAAGACTGTCAATCTGGCTCCCTGCGTGCAGATTTATGTATAAAACAATTAAAAAGAAGAATATAAACCGAAATCCTTTAAATTAGTGGTTACCAAAAATTACATAAAGCAACCTGACAATGAAAAAACTTTCACTCGTTTTATCTGCCTTAACATTAACAGCTTTCACCTGTTTTGGCGGAAATTACAAAAGTTTTAAAGTAGCCGTTTATACAAGGGCCTACGAAGTGGAAAAGATGAAAGACCTTCACTGGCTCGATTCCACATGGAACATCATCTCATCCCAAATAAAAATTGATAAGATTTACCTTGAAACCCACCGCGACCTGCTGATCGTTCCTGATGCCACACTGGAACAGGCAAAGAAATTTTTCCTCGACAGGGGAATTGAAGTGGGCGGTGGAATTACATATACGGTAAACGAAAGAAATAATTTTGAAACGTTCTGCTACAGTGATCCGGAACACAGGAAAATGGTGCAGAAAATTGCCGAGCTTACGGCAAAGCATTTTGATGATTTTATCCTTGATGATTTCTTTTTTACCAACTGTAAAAATGACATTGAAATCAGGGCAAAGGGAACACAAAGCTGGACCGATTACCGAACAAAACTCATGACAGAGGCTGCACAAACACTGGTTATCGGTCCTGCAAAAAAAGTGAATCCCAAAGTGAAGATCATCATAAAGTATCCCAACTGGTACGATCATTTCCAGGGACTTGGATTCGACCTAAGTCAGGGCCCGCAGATCTTTGATGGTGTATGGAGCGGAACAGAAACACGTGATCCATCGGGCAACCAGCATTTACAGCAATACCTGGGATACAATATTGTCCGCTACTTCGATAATCTTCGCCCCGGGCATAATTATGGCGGGTGGGTAGACGCAGGCGGTATTAATATGGGAATGGACCGGTATGCAGAACAATTATGGCTGACCATGTTTGCAAAAGCTCCTGAAATTGCCCTGTTTGCTTACAACCAGCTTATCGGCATCCCCATCCGCGATGAAATGCGCACGCCATGGCAGGGACAGGGAACCAGTTTCAACTGGGATGAAATGATGAAGCCTGTCAAACAAAAGGATGGAAGCGAGGTATCACCGACAACAATGGCAAGAGCTGCAGGACTCACGTTTGAAACTATTGATAAATTTGTATACCAGCTGGGAAAGCCGGTTGGAATCAAATGCTATAAACCTTTCCATTCGCTGGGTGAGGATTTTCTGCAGAATTATCTTGGAATGATCGGTTTGCCTATGGATATGTACTCCGCATTCCCAACTGATCAGAAAGTAGTTCTGCTTACTGAGCAGGCTAAGTACGATCCTGATATTATCAATAAAATCAAAGCGCAGTTACAGCGTGGCGGAGATGTGGTGATCACAACCGGCCTGCTGAAAGCTATCCCTGAAAAAATAGCCGATATCGCCGAATTACGTTGCGATGATCTGAAAGCCCTTGTTAATGATTTCGGTTATGCCGGGAAATCTTCAAAAGATATAATCATTCCCCAGGTCAGATACCAGACAAACGACGCCTGGGAACTGGCCAGCGCAGGTAATCCCCTGTCAAAGGGAGTAAGCGGCTTTCCGATGCTGATGAGGGCGCAGTATTCAAAAGGTAACCTTTATGTGATCACCATACCGGATGATCCGGGCGGCCTCTATGAATTGCCGAAAGATATTCTCAACCAGTTCCGCCGTGTACTCAGTAAAGATCTTGATATACGCATTGATGCACCTGCAAAAGTAAGCCTGTTCGTTTATGACAACGGCACCTTCATTGTGGAATCATTCCTGGATGAACCGGTCACAATCAATGTACTTGCAGGTGAAAATACAAAAAAGATTGAGGATATCGTGGGCGGCTCACAGGTTGAGCCCCTGGTTCAAAAAGTCAGTACAGGAAATAACTGGATGCTGCCTCCACCTGAGAAAGGAAACAGCTTCAGGGTAACTCTCATGCCCCATTCATACAAGGTTTTTAAAAAGCTGTAAACGGGGTCGGACCAAAATAATATACTGGTTTATAATCTATTAACAGCAAAAAAAGGCCATTTTTTGACCTTAGAGGTTCATTTTTGATACCAAAAACAGGGCTCTAAGAATTTTGAAAGTCATTCATCACTTCTCCCCGAATAATAAACCACTTTTATGACATATCAAACCCTTATTGAAACCCAAAAAAGCTTTTTTAATTCCAACCAGACCAAGAACCTTACATTCAGGATTGAGCAGCTAAAAAAACTGAAATCCCTTATCCTCGAGAATGAAGCCCTATTGTATAAAGCCATAATGGATGATTTTGGTAAATCGGCGTTTGAAACTTACGCCACTGAGCTTTCACTTATCTACCATGAAATTAACCTGGCGCTCAGAAAAGTAAGAAACTGGAGCAGGGTTAAAAGGGTGCCGACTAACCTGGCCAATTTCCCTGCCAGAAGTTATGTCATACCCGAACCCCTTGGAACAGTGCTTGTAATCGGAGCCTGGAATTATCCATACCAGTTGTCCGTAGTTCCTGCAATTGCTGCCATGGCTGCCGGAAATACGGTGCTCATAAAACCCAGTGAACTGCCTTCAGGGACCTCGCATGTTATGGCTGAATTGATCAATAATGCATTTGACAGTGCTTATTTGCATGTTGTTGAAGGCGGGATCAGGGAAACAAGCGAGCTATTGTCGTACCGGTTTGATAAGATTTTTTTCACAGGCAGCATCCCTGTTGGAAGGCTTATTTACCAGGCTGCAGCCAAACAGCTGACCCCTGTAACACTCGAACTGGGAGGCAAAAGTCCGGCTTTTGTGTTTTCCGATTGCAACATCAAAATGACTGCCAGGCGAATTGCATGGGCAAAATTCATTAATGCCGGCCAAACCTGTGTGGCACCTGATTACATTTTGGTTGAGAAGAATGTTGAACAGCAATTTTTAGATGCCCTGTCCGATGAACTGAATCACTATCCGGAATCAATGCAGGAATTCGGGGATCATTATACACGAATCATCAATTTAAAGAATTACGACAGGCTTGTTGAAATGATAACTCCTGAAAACGTCTTTTATGGCGGAAAAACAGACAGGGAGTACCGTTTCATAAGCCCTACAGTCTTAAAGAATATTTCGTTTGAAGACAGAATCATGGAGGACGAAATATTTGGACCGTTATTGCCAGTGATTGGATTCACGGACCTGGACAAAACCATCCGACTGGTTAAAGACCGTCCCAAACCGCTTTCATGTTACGTATATTCTTCCAATAAGAAAACGGTAAATAAGCTGTTGTCTGATCTGTCATTTGGAGGCGGCGCCGTAAACGACAGCGTAATGCATCTTTCAAACAGCAATTTGCCTTTTGGTGGCGTGGGTTTCAGCGGCATCGGGAGTTATCATGGCAAAGCCGGTTTTGCTGCTTTTTCGCATTACAAAAGTATCCTTCACAAACCTACCTGGTTCGAATCTTCATTGAAATATCCCCATTATTCGCATTTTAAACTGAGGTGGATAAAGAGAATGATGAATTGACTATTTAAACTTATCATCCATCCGGTCCATAAATCACTTGTCGATTATTGATTTTTAAAACCTCCATTCATACCACAGAGTTTCACAGAGCAAAAATCTATTCTCTCAGTGGTTCTCTGTGCCTTCTCCGTGGTTCTCCACTTATTATATCGCAAACCAGTATGAGAATTTCACAAGGAATACGTTATGTGGAGTTTCTTCAAACAAATCCCTGATATCATTTCCGTAGGAAAAGGTGCCATCGGGCGAATAACTGGTGCGACCCTGGGACCATACAAGAAATAAAGTAGAGCCCGGTGAATATTCCCAGCGGATAACCAGGTTCGAGCGGAATTGCCTGAAATTGAAATCAGGGTTCCAAAGAGAATAATCGACAACACCGTCTGAATTTTCATCAAAATGGTAAGTGTTCTCTTCCGGCATGAAAGTGATTTCATTAGCTGAAAACGGCTCATAGCGGTTACCGATTTTATCAGCAGCCGGATTCGTAATGATTTTGTATTCGCTGTATTTTCCTGCGGCAATAAACGGCTGACCGTAATACTCAAGGGATAGCTTTGGCGTCAGGGTATAATTCACCCTCACAGTAATATTTATTGTTTTCTGGTCCAGCCTTGCAAAAAGATATCGCGGAATCCCTCCCATATCGAAGGTTTTTACATATTGCAGCTTGTTACTCTGGATCTGGTAAACCGGTTCAAGGTTTATTTTGAGCGAATTCAAAGGCTGAACATTTCCGCCCGCCCAAAATGCGTAATTCCGGTGAAGGTTTGCATCATTGAAATCCTGGTACGTTCCGAAAAATACGAGGACCTTTTTTGTATAATCCGATGCAAAATTGATATTCATTTCCTCACTTCCGGGCATAATAAATGAAGGACCGCCTCTGAGCATTCCTGTTGAAACGTGCTGGTTTACCCGGCTTATATTCCCGTTAATATTCCAATGACTTTTAAGCTGCGTGTTAAAATTCATATTTAAATGGGTCGACATCAGCTTACCGGCATAATTCCAGTACATCCAGTAGTTGGTATTCAGGTAAAAATTGTTGAAGATGAAAAATGGATCCCGGAGATAATAACCCAGCCATGTGCCGTGATGAATCAGGTCGGTGTATCGCATGTAACCGATGTCATTGATCTCAAAACCCGGTGACCTGACAGTAGCGCTTGTTTCAAACTGGATATGTTTGCGGCTTGACCTTCCGAGTTTAATCGTTCCGCCATAACCTGCCAGGGAAGTTAACGAAGAATCAACGGACAGGTACCCGGCATCGGGACGCTGAAAATAACGGGCCGACGATTGCTGAGTCAGTAACAAGGCTTCACGGCTTCCGTTTACCTGGCTGAACTCTGCATTACCGGCTACATACCATGTACGTTCTTTCCAGCTGTGCTGAAAGTCAATGCCACCGGTATAGGCTGACGAATGCATGAACATCAGTGTCGAATCATTAATTTCCCTGTTTACGGCGGTTACTATTCCGCCGAAGACCGTTTTTCCCTCGTTATAATCTTTTTGTACCCTTCCGGTAAAATAGCTTGTCAATGGTTCAACGCTTTCTTTCCGTCTCTGCCCGCCGTTATCTGCATCCGCCTTTTCAATGGCTGTCACACTTTCAAGAATACCGACCGACAACCCGTTTTTCATTTTACCGGTGAGTTTAAGTGCCCCCAGGATGCGCGTCACTTCTGGATTTTTAAAATATGCCGAATCTGTATCCTGAAGATTGTAATGCGGTTTGGCCCCGATCCGCCGTGAATAGAAAAGATTATCCGTGCCGAGGTCATTAATAACAATTGAATTCGAAGGTCTGAAATCATAAATGTTACGTCCTTCAGTAAAAAACGGGCGTTTTTCGGTTAAGAATGTTTCATATGCCGTAAGATTGACCTCTGAAGGATCAGCCTCAACCTGGCCGAAATCAGGATTGATGGTAAAATCCAGGGTAAGGTCATTGGTAAGGGCAAATTTCCCATCGAGTCCTGCTGTTACAGACCCTGATTTTCCGTCGAGAAAAGGATTTCCGGCAACCTTCTGAAAACGCTCTGTTTTGGCAGAAACATAAGGAAGTAATTCAAGCTGCCTTTTTGGCCGGATATTTTTAATTCCCTGTAATTCCCCGTATAAATTAATGCTTCCGGGCGAGCCCTTCGGGATAAACTGCCAGATCGAACTTTCCTGCTCCCTGAAAATATACCTGGCAACCTGGAGCCCCCAGGTGTAAACCTCTTTATCGGCAAATCGGAGCTGACTCAGAGGTATCTTCATTTCAGCGCACCATCCCCTGTCATCAATTACCGTCTTAAGATCCCAAACCGGGTTCCAGTTAGGGTCAGAAATTTGTCCGTCCTGTGTCACAAGCTCATCACCTTTCGATCCAGATGCCATCGCCGTAAAAACAAAAGCCGTTTTTTTGTCGAAATAACTGTCGATCGCAATTTCAACTATGTCTCCGTCCAGGTTGTCCCTGCGCGACAGCCTTCGGCTTATCTTTTCACGTTCTGTATCATAGGCACGAATAAAAACATAAAGATTATTGTTATCATAAAGAATTTTAAACCATGTCCTTTGCGATGGAGCCTTATTTTCATAGGGCTGTATCTGGATAAAACCGGTAGCGGTCTCAACCTTGTCCCAACAGGTATCCATCCGGCCGTCAATTACCGGGGTAATGTCTGTGAAGGCCGTAGTGTATGTCCTTTTTTCTATTGCCTGGGTATGAGCAACAGTAAATAAAGCAGACAGTAATACTGAAATGGCTGTTAATCTGTATGATGAGGTTTTCAGGGTAGTTTAATCAATAATTAACTAAATATATAAATAGGAATTCATTTACGAAAGATAAATATACACGAATGCATCTTAACGATATGCTCCGTCAGGAGCGGTCCACCATAATGCCGCTCCTAACGGAGCTCTGACATGCAAAGTTTATGTTTAACACACGTCGAAGCAATTTCAAAGTTTATTACATTTGGCCAACGGCATGGCATGCCGCACAATCCGGAAGGAAAATCAAACTTTCAATGAAAAACCTGTTTATTCTGGCATTTCTCTCTTTCTGTTTCTGTTCTTCCTTTGGACAGGATTATAAGGATGTTATTAGGGAGCTTGAAACTACACTTGACAAGAAGGACATTTATATCGCACAAAAAAAATCATCCATTCAGAAGATTAAGGATACCCTCCATATACATGAGTCTGCCAATGATCTTAAAGCACAAATCTTATTCAGTCTTGAACTTGTTTATGAGTACCAGTCCTTCATTTACGACTCTGCCCAGTTTTATGTGAATAAGGCCAAAAGAATTGCTTACCAGTTAAATGATGCTTCCCTGATCCCGGAGGTAAAAATAAGGGAAGGCTTTGTATTATTGTCTTCAGGGCTTTTCAAAGAGGCTTTCGATACCCTTAATTCCCTTAAACCAGCTTTATTAAACGATTCTCTGAAAAGTGCGCTGTATTCAACACTGGCACGAGCATGTTATGATATTGCCGATTACGTAAGGGATCCGCTTTTTATGCCCGAATATATTTCGAGAGGCAACGCCTATACTGACAGCGCCTTACAGTATGCCCGTCCAAACACAAATGAATTCTGGGCCATAAAAAGTCTCCAGCGGATAAAAAAAGGCGACTGGAACGGAGCCAGGTATATTTTCGAATACTGGATTAACAATTACAAACTTCCACGTCACCATTATGCCATTGCCACTTCAAGCCTTGGTTATATTTACCAGATGACCGGATTCCCGGACCAGGCGATTAAATACTTCGGACTTGCTGCCATTGCCGATGTTAAAACAGCAACCATGGAAACCGTGGCATTGAGAAACCTGGCCAATCTCTTTTATGCAAAAGGCGAGGAAAAAAGAGCCTACCGGTATATCATCGAAGCATTGAACCAGGCATCGTATTACAATGCACGGCACAGGCAGCTTGAGGTTGGACAAATACTCCCCATTATTGAAAGGGACCGTATGAATATGATTAAAAAGCAACGCGACCGAACGGTCATATTCTCGGTCTTTATCTCATTTCTTGTAGTGGCTTTGATATTATTGCTCAGACGGCTTAATCTCGCCAGGATAGCGATCAGGAAAGCAAATGAAAAACTCATTGAGGCCAATAAAATCAAAGACGAATATATTGCCGACTTTTTCAACCAGAATTCGGAATACATAGAAAAAATTGAGCATCTGCAGAAGTGGTTCAACCGGATGGTGGTAACCAAACAATTCGAAGCACTCCGTAAATTCCCGGAATATATTAACGTCCAGAATGAAAGGGACCTTTTATATGAACGATTTGACAGGATGTTTCTTAAGCTTTTCCCTCATTTTGTGGAGGAATTCAATAAATTGCTGGCGGATGACGAGCAGATCAGGTTAAAGGAAGATCAGTTAATGAATATGGATTTAAGGATTTATGCCCTGATGCGTCTTGGAATTAATGACAATGAAAAAATTGCAAGTTTCCTGAATTACTCGGTAAACACTGTGTATACCTATAAAACCAAAATGAAAGGCAAGGCCAAAAGCTCACCGGAAGAGTTTAACCAGAAGGTGATGGAGATCAGGTCGATCTAGTTTATCCGTCATTGCGAGGAGCATGAAGAATTTTTGATTATGGCAGGAAGTGGAGCGACGAAGCAATCTGCCCGCACAGGTACGACATCGCAAAGACAACTCTTAATCATCTGTCGTTGTATTGCTTTGCCTGTTCGGGCAGATTGCTTCACCCCGCAGAAATCGGGGTTCGCAATGACGGCTCGTTTTTCACCAATTATCAGTCACCAGTTACTAAAACTTTCATACCCCTACCCTCATCCCAACTCACCACATATACTCCGGGTTTCAGGTTATGCACGGTTGCTATGTCTTTATGAATCTTAGCCTGGTAAACCTTTTCCCCTTTTATAGTATACACCGATACACTTTTATTCTGAAGGCCTGAAATAACAAGATCTCCGTCGCGGATAAAGGACAGGATGCCGGGGGTTCCGGGCATCTGCTCCATTCCTGTAAATTCACAATCCTCATCAAAAGCGAATGAAACAGGTTTGGTGTTGGTGGCTGAAGAAGCACCGATCCTGTTGTACATCATGTTGCAATAAGCACCACTGCCTTTTGAATTATAAAAATAAATTCCGTACCGGCCGGTTCCATCAATATGGATGTCTTTCAAAAAAAGATTCTGTATGTTTTTTGAACCACTGCCAATAAATATTGCATCATTTTTTGAATCATAAAGATCAATGTTAAAAATCCTGAAATTCATAATGTCATATTGGCTGCTGCTGTTAATATGCAATGCTCCCTGCTGATTGCCCCACAGATCGCCGCTTACACCTACCGATCCGGCTGATACACCGCCTTTATAAACCGAAATATCATAGAATTCACTGAATCCGTCACTGCTGAACGGCATCCCCGGAAAATCGGATGTAATGCGAAACCCGGCCTCCATCGGGTCACGGATAACAATATTATATGCCTTATTTTGTTTGCCGCCGAAAAACCCAAGTCCCGATGCCCTCCAGTTGTTTTCGCTTGTGCTGTAACGGTAAACAATATTCTCACACAACCCGGTTCCGCGCGACCATGAAGCCATATCATCATCGCCGTTATTGCGGTAACTGCAATGTTCCGCCACCGAATTCTTGCTTCCGTATGCAAGGTTCATCCCATCAGCGTAATTATTCCTGAACCGGCATTGCTGGATATTCAGGTTATCAGAACCTTCTATCCACCCGCCGCATTCGAAATGTTCAATCCACAGGTTCTTAATCACCGAATTCGATCCGAAGCTTCCCATCAGTCCTTTCCCTACCTGGTAAACCGGATCATTGTTGTAATACCTTTTATTATTAATGGTGTTCAGGTACATTCCTTCCACGGTGATCTCACTGCTGTACGTTTCAATCCCCCGCTTGTTGTAAGTGCTCTTGATATCGGACGAAGCAGAGAAAAAGATTTCAGTGTACCACATCCCCGCGCCGATGATCTTTGTTCTGTTACCATTAATTACAATCCTGCCATCCACATCATATTTCCCTTCCGGTATAAAGATTGTTTTGCCTGCGTTTTCAGCAATAAATGTTTGCAGCTTGCCACTTTCAGGAGTGTACATCACCTTGTTTTCCCCGGGTACTGATTCGAATGTCAACGCATCTGGTATTTTTTCAAGTTCAATGAAATCAATTGTATATGGAGCATTATTGTTGTCGGCTTTAACCAGTCTGATGGAAGCATTTTCAGCAATGACCCGGTTAAGCCTGAAATGCTTCTCATCGAAGCGCATCCTGGGGAATTTCAGGTTTACATTGGGTAAATTATCCGGATACTTGCTGCCGGATTTTAAGATATACTGCCATGCCCAGTAAGACGAAAGCGTTATCGTTTGTATAGAATCGCCGTCAACATATAAAATGAGATTACCGGAGGTTCCCATTCCTATTGAATCATCCGGCAGTGAAAACCGTATGGTTAGTCCGTCAGCCGCCCTGTCGCTTGTCCATTCAATATAGGAATCCTTATTTACAAGGTTTGTAGCAGACTGGTTAGATGCTTCACTTTGAACAGTGCGCTGATCGTATGAAGGTTCAAGAATGATCCCATCGGTTATACATTTCTCCTGTTCGGCCTCATACCGTACATAATCACGATCGTAATATCCCCGCTGGTTGGCATCATCCGGAAAAGACAGGCCTTGAGCCTGTACTCCGGTTATACAAAACCCGATAAGAAAAGTAAGGATGAGATTTTTTCTTTTCATGTGAAATACAATTTCTGATTACTGAAGGTGAAACTACAAATTGATTCCGAATAATGTATTCCTGCCCACTTCCGGAGAAGGTGTTTTTAGCGCAAAACAGACGTTTTTAATCTATATTTTTTGCCGGGTTTTAATTTTTTTTATATTGATTTACTGGTTGTTACGTTTAAAAAACATCTAGATTTTCGGGGAAATTCTCTTTACAGGTTTCTCTCTCCTTTACCTTTGATTCATTGTTAAACTAACTCGAAACACTATGAAAAAATCTACTCTGTTATTGCTTTCCTTTTTAATGATTGCTGCCTTTACCCAGGCGCAAAACACCCTGAATAACCCAAAAGACGGTGCCGGTCATTACATCGTTAAGTGGGATTGTGCTGCCAATGCATTTGCCGATACAAATGACTTTGAAGCCGATGAAACCTTTATTTTTGCGGTAGACGTTACAGGAACCGGATGGGAAGAATGGTTACAGGAGACGCCTACATCCACTGAACCAGGTGCCACCCGGGCCCTGGCTATAAACAAATGGACAAATTTCGGCGATGTAAGCGGTGGAACCAACCGTTTAAAGCATATTGAAGGGAACATCTATGGTGCTACCTGGAATATTGTTCAAATGGCCACTACAATGAATGTTGCATCAGCGACTGGACTTGACTCAGTTGTATTCATTTATGGACAGGTATTTGGTTATGAGTATTCGGATGGAAATCCAACAGCAGATGGTGGAAACAAGTGGTGGATGTGGCCTGCCTCAATACCAGGGGGAACTCAAATTGACCCGGGTGCCGGAACCGGTGCCATTTTCAAAACTGTTCCTTATACAGGTACAAAAACAAGCGATGAATTCTTTAGTGATGATTATGAAGGTGGATTGTTCTTTTCAAACAATACACCCGAAAAAGGATACACTTTACCCTGTGCACAGTTTGTAACCGCTGTTCCGGACGTAATTGTGCCTGCAGCCAAGGTCATTGGTCATGAATATTATAATGTTATGGGTCAACGACTTCCGAAAGAGCCGCTCGAAGGAATTTACTTCGATAAAATGCTGAAAGACGACGGTACTTTTGACGTGGTTAAAAAACTCTATTTCAGAGAAAAATAGATTGTTCGTAAAGGTGGTTCAAATAAAGCTGGTACCTGGGCGTAGTTTCAAACTACGCCCTGCCTTTCACTAAACGGACTGTGCCAGGTGAAGTCTCTGACTTCGTCTATACGTAAATAATAACATAATAATGAAGTTCCGTTCAGACGAAGTTGAAAACTTCGCCTGGCATTTCAGTCCAAACTTTTAAATCAAAAATCGATTACAAAAATTCTATGAAACAACTGAAGTCAATTGTTTCCCGCATAATTATTGCCTTGTTATTGCTTTCAGGCGCCCGTAGTTATGGTCAGCAGAATATAACAATAACAGGAAATGTTGTCGACAACAATAATGTTACGATTGAAGGCGCCACGGTATCCTATTCTGTTTCAGGCAAAATCGCCGGGGGATCGTTAACCGACAAAAACGGGAATTTCAAACTATCCGCGCCTGCCGGAAGTATTCTCAAAGTCTCATTTATAGGATATACAACCTATGAGGATACAATATCCGCTGCCAAAAATACATATAGCGTAATTCTGAAAGAGGAACTTCAATCGCTTGATGAAGTAGTGGTTGTAGGTTACGGCACACAAAAAAGATCCGAATTGACCGGATCCATTTCATCGGTAAGCGCTAAGGAAGTCAAGGATTTCTCATCGAAGAGCCTTGCTGAATCTTTAAGCGGCCTTGCCGCAGGGGTGCAGGTTACCAAAAGCGACGGGATGCCCGGAGGCGCTTCAGACATCATTATCCGCGGTGCAGGTTCACTGAACGGTATGGCTCCCCTGTATGTGGTTGACGGGGTTCCGCAGGAAGCCGGGTTTAGTTTCAATATGCGTGATGTGGCTTCAGTTGAGATTTTAAAAGATGCCGGTTCTGCAGCAATCTACGGCTCAAGGGCTGCGGGCGGTGTCATCCTGATCACAACCCATAAGGGCAAATCAGGTGAAAAAACAACAATCAATGCCAATGGCCGCTTTGGTATACGAAGAATCTACACCAACATTGAATTGCTGGATACAAAGGAATGGATAAGGGCCCGTGATGCATTCGGAACTACCAACACTCTGGATATCCTGGGTGTATCCAATATTCAGGATCTGCCGAATACCAACTGGATGGATGTGATGTTCGGGTCAGGCACTGAACAGGAATACAATTTCTCGGTTACCTCAGGTTCCGAATCCACCAATTTCTTCCTGTCTGCCGGCTACCTGGGTGAAAAAGGAGTATACCTCGATACAAGGGCAGACCGGTATTCATTCAGGAACAATATCGAACACAAATTCAATAAACACCTGACAATCGGAGAATCGGTTTACGGAAGCTCTGTAAAGACTAATCCTGCAATCAGCTCATCCATTTATAATCACACAATTCCTTTCAGGACAGTGCCTGTATCCCAGGTTTACGACACCGACGGTAATTTTGCCATGACCAATGCCAAAGTGGGTAGCGGACCTAACTTTGTGGCCCTTGAAGATGCCTTTCATGTTTTTAACGACAACAACTATTCCCTGAATGCCCAGGCTTTCATGAACATTCATTTTATTGAAGGCCTCGATTTGAAAATAACCGGATCGGGTGAATTTATGGGATTCTCAAAGAATACATTCACTGAATACCGCGATTTTGGTCCCGTGGAAGTTAGCCCCCAGCGCCTCGAAGCCTATGCGGGCACACTGCAAAACCTTATGTTCAATTCGGTATTCACGTATGAAAAGAAATTTAACAATCACAGCCTGAAACTTATGGCCGGCGCTGAATACTGGAAACTCGACGGGTATAACCTCGGGGTTACGGCCTACAAATTTTCAATACCTGTTGCGCAGAGTATTGCCCTTTCATCGGCAGGCCCTACCAAAGATGCGTACGACAACATACCCATTGAACGTCGCGGATCGTTCTTCGGCCGTATTAATTACAGCTACCTCGACAAATACCTTCTGACCGCAAACTTCAGGTCAGATGCGTCCGACCGGTTTGTTGGCAAAAATCGCTGGGGCTACTTTCCATCCGTTAACGTAGGGTGGAAGCTCAGCGATGAGGAATTTATGAAAGACCTCACCGGCAGCTGGCTTGAATATGCCAAGATACGTGGAAGCTGGGGTTTGCTGGGTAACGATGCCAGTGTACCACAATTTATGTATGCCTCCACCTGGTCGGGCACAGGAATCAGCCATTCATTTGACGGCACGTCCACACAACAGTCCGGTTACTGGCTGGCTGTTTTTGGCAACCGGAACCTCAAATGGGAGGAAATTGAACAGGTGGATGCCGGACTCGACCTGTATTTCCTGGATAACCGCCTGTCGTTTACATACGATTACTACAACAGGCAGACAAAAGATATGCTTTATCGCGGCGACCTTCCCCTGTCGGGTGGAATGAGCTATTACTTCAGCAGCGATGACCCCGCCAATACCGTTCCTGTGTATTTCAACGCCGGACTGGTGGTGAACCAGGGGCATGAAATTTCTTTAGGCTGGAAGAACAAGAAAGGCAAGTTTTCATACAGCATCAACGCCAATGCATCCTTCAATTCAAACCTGGTAAAACAGGTAGGTGACCAGCCGGGAGCGACCCCCATTGATGAAGGACTTGACAACACGTGGAGCCTGTTGTCGCGTACACAGGATGGCCACGCCATGAGCTTGTTCTACGGGTATAAATCCCTTGGAATTTTCCAGAGCCAGGAACAGGTTGATGAGTATAATTTAAAAGCCCTTAATGCCTGGAAGGCGCAGAATCCGGGTCATACAAGCTTTGACCCTATAACAGGACAACCTCTTAACGCAGATGGTCAGCCGATTGGTATTTATTACCAGAAAATGCAAACCGGCGTGGGCGACCTGATTTTCGACGATAAAGGCCAGGGAAGGGTAACTCCTACGTCACGGCAATTCATAGGGAACCCATGGCCGAAAATGACCTTCGGGATGAATATCAACCTTGAATACAAAAACGTGGATCTGAGTGCGGTTTTCCAGGGTGCTTTCGGATTTGATATCATGAACCTCGTAAAGCCCTATACCCAGATGTTCAGCTCAGACAATACAACGGCAGATATCTTTAAAACCTCCTGTTTCGGAAAGGATAACAACAAGGTGACGGATTATCCGCGTGTAGGCTTTGTGGATGAAAACGGCTCTTTCATTGCCGATGGCGCGGCCAATAAAAATTATTCCACCGTATCCTCCTATATGGTTGAAAAAGGAGATTACCTGAAACTGAAAAACCTGTCGTTCGGGTATACCCTTCCTGCAGGGATCAGTCAGAAAGCCGGTGTACAGAAAGTAAGAGTGTATGTCACCGTTCAGAATGTTTTCACCATTACCGGTTATACCGGAATTGATCCTGAAATCGGCGGGAATGTCCTGATGCGCGGTGTCGATCATCAGAACCGGTACTTACCGTCCAGGCTAATGTCTGTAGGACTTGACCTGACTTTATAATACAAACTGTTAAAGAAAACATGGCATCATGAAAAATGCACTTAAAATATTGCTGATTACGGCAACCATTCTCACATCGGCAGGATGTGCCGATTTCTTTGATATTTCCGATCCGAAAACCCTTTCGACTGACAATTTCCCGGCTACGCTGGACCAGGTTGACCTGGTACTTACATCCTCCTATGCCGGGGCATATAGCATCGGGCTATACAGCTTTTACTGGTTCCCGATGGGCATTTACCTTTTCGATCATACTACAAACACCTATGGTTCTTATGATGAAAGGGGATCCAGTATGGACAATTATACCAACATCGACAGCCGCTACACCACTCAAATGTATGTGGACCTTTGTAAATGGGCAAACCTGTCGACAACGGCCCTCGAAGCTATTAATAACTACAGGGAAACGGCCCCATCAGGTGAACAGGAAGAGCTCAGTTACATGACCGGGCAGGCACTCTTCAACCGTGCGCTGGCGTATTGGCACAGCCAGATCTTTTTTGAAACGGATCCTGCTGGCCTTGGTTTCCCGATCTTTGACAAGGTCGCCACCGATCTCCAGGGCATGAAACGGCCCAGGGCTACTGTTACGGATACCTGGCAATTTGTGATCCAAGATCTTGAAACAGCGGTGCCGCTGCTGACCGGGTATGATGACCCGAACCGGGCATCGGAGTGGGCGGCCAAAGGACTATTGGTTAAAGTTTACATGCAGTCGCTTTACATCTTCCCAGAAAATAAAACAAAATGCAAGGCGCTTATGGAAGACATTTTCCAGAACAGCGGAAAGCAGCTGGCATCGCCGGATGTGTACAAGGATATGTTTTACGGAAACGAAGAAAACGAATTCAATTCCGAATCCCTGTATGAACTGGGCATGACCACCAACTGGAACCAGAGCGGTCCGTGGGCGGGCTATACAACAGGCAGCGGCATGCCCATGGTTATGGCACCCTGGTACATGGATCTTTACGTCCGTTTCAGGGCCGGCGTGGAAGGCGCCGTGGATCCATTAACCAAACCCTATGATGTGATTACCACAAAGAAAAGCAGTGAATGGGGAAACAATTTTATCCATGATGCCAACATAAGACGCTTCGGGTTTGCAGGGATAGATGGGGACACCATGCCCAGGCGAACCCTGAATCCGGATTTTTTATCCAATCTGCCACGGTCGCTTCACAATTATCCATACATCACATCCGATCCGGATTACCGGGATAAGTGCCTTGCTTTAAAGAATAATAAAGACCTTGTTGATCCCCGCCTGATGCTTTGCGCAGGTCAACCTTACGTGGATACCTACATAAACGAAAAAGGCGATACAACCTATTATGACCGGTCGCACGAGGTAAATAACCGGCCTGACCTGCTGACATGGCAGCACCGGAAATTCACAAACATCAGGGGTGTTGAAATGGGACCGGCTGAAACACGCGGCAAGAACCAGAGCAGTGATGCCAATTATCCGATTATCAGGCTGGCCGATATCTACCTGCTGTACGCAGAACTCATAAAAGATGAAGATCCGGCCCTGGCCCTTGAATATATCAACAAGGTTCACAGGAGGGCATACGGTTATTCTCCCGATGCAGCTTGTCCGTATGACTATACAAGCCTGACGGATCGAACAAGAACATTTGATGAGAATGATCCACTTGCACATGATGTACTGAAATACGAACGCTGGGCGGAGCTGTTTGCCGAAGGGCAATGGTGGTGGGATGTAAGAAGATGGAAGATCGGGCCTTCTGAAGCCGGTTATTACAAGGAAACACGCCATGGCAGCATAACATGGACCGGTGATGCCTCATACGTTCAGCCCATTCCACAGCTCGAACTGGAAAGGAATGAGAATATGAAGCAGTCTCAGGGCTATCCGGGGCTGTAGTCGGTTCGTCATTGCGAGGAACCCCGTTCGTCTAAGGCTCTGCCTTAGTCGAACATATCTCATCAGGCTCCGCCTGATTAAAATTGATTCATTCAGGCACAGCCTGAAAAAATATATCCGACCGAGGTAGAACCTCGGCCGAACGGGGTTAAAATTGATTCATTCAGGCACAGCCTGAAAAAATATATCCGGCCGAGGTAGAACCTCGGCCGAACAGAGATTTCGATTTGGATTTTTAGTTAGTTTTTAGGAATAGTGAATAATTAGTGGCTGCCAGGCGTAGTTCGCTTCTACGCCTGGCTTTGGTTCTTGATGTGCCAGGCGAAGTCTGTGACTTCGTCTTTACGTGACTGATAGTATTACCTATTAGTGTACTTTACTTGATGGCTAGTTTGTAACTACGGTTTTATAAATGGATTAATATTAAGAATAACATACATGAAACAAAGTTTTTTTGCCCTCTCCTGCCTGTTCATCCTTTCAGCGTTGATTTTATCATGCAGCACCAAACCTTTAGCCGTATATTCACCCGACAAAACCATAAAAGTCAGTTTTACCCTTGTTGATGGCCAGCCGCAGTATTCGGTTTCCAAAAATGATAAGATGGTGATCAATCCTTCAGCCATGGGTTTCATAAGGCGGCAGCAGACCGGCGATAACACCCGGTACAAATTGCTCAGGGTCGAAACCGATTCGGCTTATGAAAAATGGGAACAGCCCTGGGGAGAGTTCAGGTATGTTGAAGACAGGCATAATGAGCTCAGGGTGCTTTTACAGGAATCCGGTGCGAAAAAGAGTCTGCTGGCTATACATTTCCGTGTATTCAATGACGGTATCGGATTCCGGTATTCTTTCCCGCAACAAAACCAACCGGATTCCGTGGTAATCCTCGATGAACTTACTGAATTTACGTTTCCCGAAGATCACCAGGTCTGGTGGATCCCTGTGCATTCAGAAAACAGTTACTATGAAAGCCTGTATCGCAAAACCCGCATCAGTGATACGGATACAATCAATACGCCGGCTACATTTGAAACAAAAGACGGACTATACCTGGCCATTCATGAAGCCAATCTTACTGATTTTGCATCGATGACCCTGAGAAAAACAGGAGATACACAATTTACAAGCGAACTGGTACCCTGGTCAAACGGGGTTAAAGTGTACGCAAAAACACCTTTTGTAAGTCCCTGGCGGACTATTGTCATCGGCGAAAAACCCGGCAACCTGGTTACATCAACCCTTATGCTGAACCTGAATGAACCCTGCAGGCTTGATGATATCTCTTGGATCCAGCCAACCAAATATATCGGCATCTGGTGGGGCATGCACCTGAATAAATACACCTGGGCGCAGGGACCAAAGCACGGGGCAACCACTGAAAATGTGAAGAAGTACATCGATTTTGCGAGCGAGAACGGCTTCGGAGCGGTACTCGTTGAAGGATGGAATGAAGGCTGGGATGGCAACTGGTCGGAAGATGGTTCGAAATTCAGTTTTACAGAAAGCTATCCGGATTTTGATTTGGGAAAAGTCACCTCGTATGGCGTATTGAAAAATGTAAGACTGACAGGCCATCATGAAACCGGTGGTGCTGTGGCCAATTATGAAAAGCAAATGGAGGATGCGTTTGCATTATATCAGAAATATGGCGTGAACACAGTAAAGACAGGGTATGTGAACAAACGCCTCGATGGAAAGGAATGGCATGACGGGCAGTATGGGGTAAGGCATTACAGGAAAGTGATCGAAACGGCGGCTAAATACAACATCATGATCGACAATCATGAACCGGTTAAGGGAACGGGGTTGCAGCGCACATACCCCAATTTCATGACGCAGGAAGGGGGCCGGGGACAGGAATGGGATGCGTGGTCGACCGACGGCGGAAATCCTCCCTCGCATACCACCATTCTTCCATTTACAAGGATGCTGGCAGGACCCTTCGATTTTACACCGGGAACTTTTGATTTCAATTATATTGTAAATAAAGGAACACGGGTTAACACCACACTGGCCAAACAGCTCGCGTTATATGTGATTATTTTCAGTCCGCTACAGATGGCTTCAGATCTGCCTGAGAATTATGCAGATAATCCTGCTTTTAAATTTCTCAAAGATGTTCCCTGCAACTGGTCGGATACCAGGGTGCTGGATGCGGAGATCGGGAAGTATGTCACGATGGCCCGGAAAGACAGAAACAGTGAAGAATGGTATATCGGGAGCATCACCAATGAAGAAGCAAGAAACCTGAAAATTGACCTTGGTTTCCTTACAGACAGCCTGGAATACAAAGCCGAGATCTATGCTGACGGTGCAGGGGCAAATTATAAAACCAACCCGGATCCTGTTGCTGTTTCCACAAGGGTAGTAAATTCACAAACGCAACTCGATCTGGGCCTGGCCGCCGGTGGCGGTGCTGCAATAAGGCTCTTACCGGTACAAAGATGAAATCCAATTACACTGAGTTTCACAGGGGTATCACTGAGTTTCACAGAGCAAAGATGGCTATTCGGTGTTACCTCAGAAACGGATTCCCATTTTTATTCCTGCTCACCACCCACCGGAAAGCATTTACAAACAACAGTTTCTGTGTGGCATCGGTAAATTCGTCATCTCCATGCCCCATGTTCAGGTAAATCATCCGGTAATTCCGGTTCGTCCACACGACAGGCCAATCACCGAAACTCACTACATCCTTAATGCCTATCGGATAATTGTCGGGTGACAAGGAAAGCAGTACTTCCACATCCGGGTTCTTCCTGGGACTCGGATCCCACTGGTACCATTCACTTTCGGGGGCTATAAACGAGCCCGGCAAATTTTTGGTGACCGGATGTGTGCCATTATCCATACTCAGCTTGGCCGGTTGCGGTGGCCAGTTGTTGCAATAAAAAACGCCTCCGCCCATGAAATTGACAAACCATGGCCAGTGAGTATCCTTGTCGTTGTAAGCGGCTGCGTGAAATCCCATCCATCCTCCGCCGTTTTCCATGTATTGCTGAAAGGCATCACGCTCTTCCTGTGCCGAAGGTGCATTGTTCAGCATCACAACGATATCATATTCTTTTAGCTTTTCATATGTATAACCTGCAAGGGTTTTTGTCACATCCAGATTATAACCCTCACCATAGCTCAGCCTGTGGAAAAATTCAACACCCTGTTCGGCAAAAATACGATGGGCCTCTTCGACCTCTTCACTGTAATACACCAGGGCTTTGAACCTCGGGGCGCTGGCGTAATTCGCAGAATAGGGAATATTGTCAGGGTCACCGGCAGATGCCCATCGAATGGCATTGGAAAACATGAGCGAAAAATCTTTGGATTCGAAAAGCTTCTGGCTATGTCCCATTAAGAAATACACATTCCTTGCGGCTTTATGGGGATTCGTCCAGATGACAGGGTGATCACCCATTTTGATACCGGATGCCGGTGTGTACGTCGATTCGTCCACATTGGCCAGTACATGCACATTGGGTCGGGGACTCCGGTCAAAGGTGTACCATTCGTCATCAGGGATTGTAAACGACGCGCTGACGCCTTTCATCACAGGATGTGTTGCATCTTCAATCCTGACTACCCCATCGGCTTTGGCAGCAATATAATTATCGAAGCGGATTCCTCCCATAAAATCGGAGAACCAGTGCCACATGGGGTAGCCATCAAACTCTCCGAGCAGTGTGGCATGGTGAAAACCAATCCATCCTCCGCGTCCTTCATCAATGTAACGGATAAAAGCTTTTTCGGCGTCCCTGGTCCATGAATAAGGAGGGTAATCCAATTGGATGATCAGTTTAAACCCCGAGAGGTATTCGTCATTTATTTCCTTTGTAGCATTGATTTCAGTAAACTCAACATTCAGTTCTTTTGATTTCTCCGTAAGCCATTTCAGCGCCGCATCGGTAAACCCGCCATGCTGCCCTCCCCGCTCGGTCAACACAAGGATTTTACAGGAAGGTGCGGCTGAAATGATAGCACTTGCACAAAGAAAAACCAGTAACATCAAAACTTTGAAAGCCTTTTTCATACTTGTGATTTTGAATTCTAAAAATAGCATTTTTCCGAGGAATGGATATTCATTGCAGTTAGAAGAAAATCCCCGAAATTTCATTTTTTCATAAAATTTAGTTGTATATTGCAACTGTTTTAAAATACAACTTAATTTTATGTCACAATCAGATAACCAGCCGGTTAAAGAATTCAGAAGGCTCCTGCGCCGCTTCGAAAGGGAGTTATTCATGCAGAACAGCGAGTCGTGTTGTAACGGGGTGACCCTTGCCCAGTGCCACACGCTATTGGAGATTGAGGACAAAGGCAAAGAATCGCTTACTGAACTATCTAAAACATTAGGCCTTGATAAAAGCACTATAAGCAGGACCGTGGACGGGCTTGTGAATATCGGCCTCGTTAACCGGTCCATTCCAGCCGAAAACAGGCGCATGGCAACACTTCAGCTAACGGAATCGGGGGAAAACATTTGTCACACCATTAACTGTTCAAACGACAGGTATTTTGAAAAGACTCTTGAAGTGCTGTCTGACAAGGAAACCGGCGAATTAATCCGGCTGATGACCCTTGTGATTAACCGCATGATCGAATTGCGAACAAAAGGATCTGCAGATTAACTAAACAGGTAATGTATTCAAGTGATTACCGGATTAATACCAGCCTGAAACAGTTGGTTCAATTGGCTCTGCCGGTCATAGCCACTTCATTCATGTCGATGGCCTATAATTTTATCAATATGATATTTGTTGGCCGGCTTGGAAGTGATGCTGTTGCTGCGGTTGGTTCTGCCGGATTCTTTATGAATTTAAGCTGGGGAATTTCTTCGCTTCTGACAGTAGGTGCCGGCATTAAAGTATCCCATTCAATAGGTGAAAAAAATATCCAGCTCTCGCGAAGTTATGTAAGGAGCGGACTCCAGGTAATTATTCTGATTGCCGTCTTCTATTATCTCATCCTGGTTGCTGCCTCAAAGCACCTGATTCATGTCATCGGGCTGAATAATCCCCAAATTGAAGATTCTGCTGCGGAATACCTGGTAATAATCGGGTTAAATATCCTGTTCAACTTTCAGAATTTGTTCTTTACCAGCGTCTTCATTGGTTATGGAGACAGCAAAACATCGTTTCGAATCAATTCAACCGCGGTGGTATTGAATATGATTCTTGATCCTGTATTAATTTTTATTGCCGGATTGGGAATAAAAGGTGCTGCCATAGGTACCGTTTTATCCCAGGCCGTCGCCACCGTTCTTTTTTACCGAAAGCTTTTCCAAAGGCCTGAATTAAACCCGCGAGGTGTGGCTTTTAGGAATGACCTCCTGAAAAAAATCTTCATGCTGGGAATCAGTCCTACCATACAACGGGTATCTTTTACAATCATTGCCATAAGCATGGCCCGGATAATCAGCGGATGGGGCCCGGCCGCCATAGCCGTTCAAAAAGTAGGCATACAAATTGAAGCCATCTCCTATATGACAGCCGGAGGTTTTATGTCCGCCCTGTCTTCAATCTCAGGGAAAGCTTATGGAGCCCGAAATTTTGACAAGCAATGGAGGGTGTTTTGTGCCGGGATGGTGTTGGCAGTAATAATCGGACTCTTTACTTCAATGATCCTGATCGCTTTCCCAGGGACCTTGTTTTCACTATTTCTGAACGATGCAAAAAGCCTTTCCATGGGTCGTGAATATCTTGTAATTCTGGGGTATTCCCAATTATTCATGTGCCTTGAGCTGATGGCCACCGGCGCTTTCTTTGGCTGGGGAAAAACTAACATTCCCGCCATTACAGGAATAACATTGACCTTATTAAGAATTCCCATGGCCCTTGCCTTTATTCATTTCTGGCGTCACTCCCTGTCCTCTGTGTGGTGGAGCATCAGCATCAGCAGCATGGCCAAAGGAATTATTCTTGTCGCATTATTCATTTTCCTTTTTAAATATTTTATCAGGAATCAACAATCTTTCTCATATGAAACCAAACTGCTGCACAGCGGATCCACTAATCCGAAGTCCGAAAAAAATTAAAACTGAAATGCAAAAAACCGAAAATTCAATAATAGCTGATGATCTCCAATTATCGGTTTCACAGGTTAAGGGAAATAGTTGGCTGGAAGGATTATTCGGTATAGAAAAAGAAAATTTACGGGTCGATCCGATGGGAAACCTGGCACTTACACCACATCCAAAAGTTTTTGGCGATAAGTTAAAGCATCCTTTTATTAGTACGGATTTTTCTGAAAGTCAGATTGAAATGAGAACCCCGCCTTTGCCGGATATTCATCAGGTGATGGGATTTCTTCAAACCATTCATGATATTGTGAGCGTTGAACTGAATGAAGAATACTTATGGCCCCAGAGCATCCCGCCGGTTTTACCGGATAGTGAGAAAATACCTGTTGCCCGGTATGATGAAGAAGGGAAGGAAGCACAGGCATACAGGGAATTTCTTGCCCGAAAATATGGTCCGAAGAACCAGATGTTTTCCGGAATTCATTTCAATTTCTCATTAAGCGACAGGTTGCTGGATATGCTCTATAAAAACAGCCATTCTGATGTTTCACCGGATGAATTTAAAGATATGATATATTTAAAAGCCATCCGGCAATTGCTGAGGTATCGATGGTTATATGTGCTTCTTTACGGAAACAGCCCGGTTGTTGATGCATCCATGGAGCTTTCCTGTAAACTTGATCCGGGCAAAGTTGACCATCATGTCATCGGACTTTCCATCCGGAACAGCTGCTTCGGCTATCAGAATCTGGGCACCCTGTATCCCGATTATTCAACGGTTCCGGATTACTTAAAAAGTGTGGAACGGATGATTTCAGAAGGAAAGCTTGCCTCGCCAAAGGAATTGTATGCACCGGTCCGTCCAAAATTTACCGGTAATGATTCCCATATTTCTTATATCGAAATCAGGTTTGTGGATATTGATCCTTTAGAAAGGACCGGGATCAAAGAAGAAGCGCTTCGGTTTTTGCATGCACTTACCTTGTTTGGAATTTTAACCGATGAACCCGGCGAATTTGACAAACCAGCCCAGGCGTTGGCAAATTTACAGTATGGCAAGGTTTCGCTTTACGGACTTGATCCTTCTTTAATCATACATGAGCAAAACGGAAAGTCAATTGATAGTTGGGCAGATGCGAAATTGCTGATCCAATCGATCCGGACAACATTCGGGAATGCACACATCACTGATGCCAATTATTTCAATGCAATTGACACCGCGTATAACCTGGCCTGCAATCCTGGAAAGAGGCCTGTATTTGATGTGCTGGAAGGTATATTGAAAATAGGTTATATCCCGTTTCATTTACAACTGGCGGCAAAATACCTTGATGATAGTAAAAACCACAGTTATACATTTTCAGGATTTACCGGCCTTGAATTATCAACGCAGCTCTTGTTGCGGGAGGGAATCAAAAGAGGTGTAAATTTTGAAATTCTTGACCTGAAGGAAAACTTTGTCCGATTCAGAAAGGGTGATCATATTCAATATGTAAAACAGGCAACGAAAACTTCACTTGATGACTATGCCAGCATATTGGCCATGGAGAATAAAATGATCACAAAACAGATTCTGCAGGAGAATGGAGTGAGGACGCCCGAAGGAAATGCTTACACGGATGCCGGCAAAGCAAAAGCCGATTTCAGTTATTACCGGGGAAGAGCGATAGTGGTAAAACCCAACCAGACCAATTTCGGAATCGGGATCACTATTCTGAAGAAAAACCAGGATCAGGAAGTATATAACAGGGCCGTCGACATTGCTTTTGAGAAGGACAATACCATACTCATTGAAGAATTCATCGGGGGCAAAGAATTCAGAATCTTTGTTATCAATGACGAGGTGGTGGGTATCTTGCATCGTGTACCGGCCAATGTTAAGGGGGATGGAAAATCGACCATTCGCGAACTTGTAGGCCTTAAAAACCTGGATCCGTTAAGGGGCAAAGGATATGTAACTCCATTGGAAAAGATTCAGCTTGGTGAAGCAGAAACTATGTTCCTGGCTTTGCAGCAGAAGGATTTTGATTACATTCCTGCAATCAATGAGACAGTTTTTCTGCGCGAGAATTCAAATATAAGCACAGGAGGTGACAGCATTGATTATACTGATGAAATACCAGAATCGTATAAAAAGATTGCGGTTAAAGCAGCCCGGGCGCTGAAAGTTAAGATAACGGGACTGGATATGATTATAAAGGATTATACTCTTGAGGCAACTGAAGATAATTATGCCATCATAGAACTAAACTTTAATCCGGCTATCCATATTCATTGTCATCCCTATATCGGGAAAAACAGGAAACTCAATGAGAAATTAATGGATGCCCTGGGATATTAGATCGGGCTACGAGATATGCCACACCACCCACCAGAAAGCAACGCGGGGATCGACCCGTTAATTCTCATATACCGCAGCTGCGTGTCGGAAATTGTTTTAAATGTTTCCTTCTGTAGTAAAAAAGTTCTTTATTGAGTCCTGTTTCAGCAGGGTTCGGATGTATTCATCAACTTCAGATTCTGTTAAAACAGGACCTTTGATTTGTTTTGATCTTACAGAGCCGTCAGTTTGAGGAGCTATCAATATGGTTCTTCCATATTTTAAATTGAAGAGTCGCATATTAATAATGGCAAATTCTTCCCTGAATGCCGTCAGAAAAGCTACATAATCTATCTGGTCTTTTTTTGTCTTAAAGAAACCCTGTCCTATATAATCCGGGTTATTTCTTGAAATAATCTGAACACCGGCATGTGTAAAATTAACGCTATCCACAAAATCAGTCAGTACAACAATAACAAAGAAAATCTCATTTTCTTTGTTACCTAAATATTGCTCATTTAACGTATTGCTATTTACAAGAAAGTAGGAATATAAGAGTGTTTTACCATTGGTTTTTATTCCTTGTATCAGGTTTCCTCCGCTCCCAATGCCTTTGAATGAATTCTGACCTAAAAGTTCATATTTGGGAACCGGAAAGGCCCCGTAAGTAATCGGTTCGGATTTTGTTTCCCGGTTTCTGTCCAGGTCCCTGGTCAATAGTTCCTGATTCCAGGTGGTAGAATCCTCCCTGTTTTCAAGATATTTAATCTCTTTTTCATTATTCCATGCCGTAGTATTTTGGCCCATGCATACCAAATAGATATTAAAGAGGCAAAATATGGAAAGAATTGTTTTGAATTGGTAATTCATTGGTTTCAATTTTTGTTTTTACAAATGAGATAATGCCTTTATTACAGGTGCATAAAATAAAAAGGCGACCTGCAGAGAGGACGCCTTCTTTACATGAACGGACTACTATAACAACATTTCTATAGCGAACTATAAGTAATGCCGAATTCCTTGCATGTGTTCTGCAATCCCCGTTCATCCAGTTGCAGGTAATAGGAAGTTCCCTTGTACAAATAGTACCGGGCTGTTTCTCCCGTCCAATCCATACTTTTTAAGGTAAGCTTGTAGAGAGTGAGGTCATTCCAGGTTTTCTTGAATTCCATGAAAACCTTCTGGTCCGTCGGCTTATTGTCTTCATACAATAAGAGTTTGGTGTAAATCTTTCCATCCTTTGAAAAGGAATTGATGTCATTGTAACTGTAATCTACAGTTTTTCCGTCTTCAAGAATGACTGTGGCTTTGGTAATTCCGAGGTTAATCTGCTTACAATCGATTTTCCCATCATCGGTTTCGAGCCAGTTGGTACCCAGGGTGTTGGCAAAACCGGTAACACATAAGAAAAGAACAGTTGAAAAAATTAAAGTTTTTTTCATGGCCAGGTCCTCCATTTTATTAATGTAAAAAATCGACCATAAAACGTGCCATTACATATATCTATCTGATTTTTAGAACATTTAATGCTTTTTAAATTACACAGTTTTGTTTATTTTCGGACGATATATGTCCGATTACGGACATATTGATCTGCATTTAAAAATAACGCCCCGCCCTCTTAAACCCCAGGCATGTATTAATTCCGCCTGAAATTATAAATAGAAAAGCATGAGAAGCTAAGCAGGATCATAAACAGGTAGAACATCATCCAGAGCACTGATATGGTTCCGGCAAAATTCAATTGAAAAAAAACTTTGCCGAAATGGAAATAGCAGTAAATAACCGGAACCACAATGATGGGCAGGCCAACTAATAACGCCGACATACCTGAGGCATAAATATCTCTTTTCTGTTTCTCATCAAACCACCCGGCCCTTTTATCGTGTATGTAACGAACAAGCCATAACAGTAAAACGGAAATATAGGGAAGTAATACAAAAAGATAGGGCAAAAGTCCGGCCGGACGTAAATGGTTATTAAAATGCAATTCCAACTGCATGTGCCTGAACTGCGAAAATTGTACAAAAACAATCAGCATGCACCAAAGGCTACACACTATCCCGATCATATTTAACGCAACAAAAAGTTGCTCCCTTGAAACACTTTTCGGTGCACTGTATTCTTGTCCCAGCCTGAGCAACCGAATGAAATAGAATAAAGCATACAGAAAAAATGAGACATTGATAAAATGAGAAATCCATACTATCCTTATTAATCCCATATACGGATATCCGTTAGTTATATCGTCTTCAATCTCATTCATCAGAATAAAGCCAGCCATGAGCACCACAAATGAAAGTATACCAAAAACTATCAGGATGATCTCTGCTGAGGTAAGCGATTTTGAATTTCGGAAACTGTTGACAGCAGAAAAGATGATGACGAGGTGGCTGAAGAAAAAGAGAATCAGCCCATATATGGCAATCCACATCAGTGTATCGTCCCTCATAATAAATTTGGGAAAATCAAGGTACATATACGTATTGTATCCCAGCCAGATAAGGCTTATGATGCATAAGACAACAGTAAGCCGTAATAAAAAGACAGGTTTTGTTTTCATGACTTAATTAGGCTCGTTTAAAGTTCAATAAAACAAATATCGAAAAAATCAAAAGGGTCGTGAATACATAAACAGGGAATGCAAGGACACCTGTAACGATATTTACCTGATGAATATTCATGAACATAAAAAACGACATTACAGGGATGGAAAATAACCATGTATATAAACCTGCCTTTGCCAGGTCGCTTTTCTGTTTTTCATCATAAACCGACCTGTCCTTTTTACAGGCAAGCCTGATAATCCAGAAAAGAATCATGGACAGATAGGGGAACATAAAAATCAGGCAGCACATAAATACCCAGTTTACATAAGAGGGAGATAATTTATGACTGTAAAAGCTCAGGTATTTATAAGCATACCAGGTAAACATCAGACCGATTACACCGCTTATGATACCGATGTACTGGGTAATTTCGAAAATATATTCATTTGATTGTGAATCCGTGCTTACTGCATACTTTAGATTTCGCATGCCCCGAATAACAAAAACCATTGCACTGATGCAGAATATCAGGTTAACGATCATGAAACTGTGGGTATACTTCCACTCAAAGTCCGCATTGTAGCCTCCCAAATAAAACTCTTCGTAATATTCGTTCATAAGGATACCCTGCACGAGGAAACCACAAAATGCAACAGTTCCAATTATGGAGAGAAGAATCCCGGCAATCCTGGATTTCAATGTCCGTTTATAAATCAGGTAGGCAGAAATCCAGACAGCCATGCAGAGCAGCAACTGCGCAAAGAATTCCTCTCGTAACGGATTGTACCAGGTTTCTATCGCGGGCGTTTTTGCTTTAAGATTTTTAAGGATGAAAAAATTATAACATTGACCGGCCATACATATGAACAGAAGCACGACAGTGACGGATAAAACACCCGACAACAAGGGGCTTTTTGGATGCTTTGATTCTGTTTCCATGGTTGTAAAATAGAATAGGGTTACTCAGGTATATTCTTGATATAGAATACTTCTTCGACGTTTTTACCAAAAAACCGGGCAATTTTAAAAGCCAGCAAGGCAGAAGGAATAAATTTACCTTTCTCAATAGCATAAATCGTTTGGCGGGTAACTCCGATTTCGTTGGCCAATTCTTCCTGTGACATTTCGTTATGCTCAAACCGACATTTACGGATCGTATTGCCTAGTTCCATATGTAAAGTATAATTGTACAAATGTAATGTTTATTTTACATTATGTCAATTATTTTTTACAAATATTTTTCAGTTGCAGATTGAAATGATGTGTTCCACCACACCAAAATTATAGCTGAATGACAATTGATATTCTCCCTGGATAAGGGGTTCTGCAATAATTACAACAATCAGCGTCTTCTCCGGAACAATGCAAACCAGCTGTCCGCCGTGTCCCATCATCATTACCCAATTGCGCCTTGCATCCAGCCTCCAGAAATAGCCAAACTGGGTGCCATACACATTCTGCTCCCGTACCTGGGTCATTTCCCTGATCCATTCGCGGGATACAATCTGCTGACCTTTGTATGAGCCGCTGTCGAGCACCAGTTGACCGAATTTGCCCAGTTCCCGGGGAGTTGTAAATATACCATGGCCGCCAAGAGTGTACCCGTCGCGATAGCAATCCCATTTCAGATATTTTATCGCCAGCGGATCAAAAAGCACTTCCCTTGCCCAGTCCGATGTCTTTTGCCCGGCCTGTTTTTGAATGCAGATAGCCATGAGATGGGCATCGCAGTCCTTGTACATCGCTTTGGTTCCGGGTTTATCGGCCATAGGAAGATCAAGAATGTATTCCAGGAGGCTGGAAGGTTTCTGCTGAAGCAACACAAAGTTGTTTCCTTTCATACCCTCATTCTGAAAATCAATTCCTGATTTCATGGTCAGCAAATGCTGAATGGTTATTCCGGTTTTGTCTTTATGAAGGTTGACTTCAGGGATGTATCTTTTGATTGAATCGGTTACACTGTTAAAAAGTCCGTGTTCAATGGCAATGCCGGTAAGCAGACTGATTACCTGTTTTGTACAACTTTGAACCAGGATGGGGTTTGTGATATCATGGTCATCTTTGGTATAACTTTCAGCCAGCAGCTTACCGTTTCTGAAAACCAGGAGACTCCGTACCTGCCAGGTGTCCTTCCGGTTATGAAAATCTTCATATATGCCGGTGAGTTTTTCACCATTCAACCCTTCCGCTTCAGGTGTTGATATATCCCATCCATCATGTAAATCTTTCGGCTCGTAGCTGACAAACGGCTTTTTGAACTCTTCTTCTTTTAAGCAGGATAACACCGAAAAAAACATCAATAAAAGGATTGAATATTTCATAACCTGCCAGGTTTTGAATGAATGGTAAGTTTTATCCCGATATCCAGGCGGGTCCAGTCAGGATCGGGCCTGTAATTTTTATAATCCACAAGGCACGATAAATGAATCCTTTGCGTTTTTAGCGAAGTAAAGCCTGCTTCAATATGAATGACCTGGTATGCGTTGAATGCAGTGAGCCGCATGTCCTTATGCAAATCTCTCATGGCGTCCTTGAAACCTATATCAAAAAACAGTGCATCAAAATCATCCGGTGTGCGTGAAGTAAAGCCGAAGAGGGTGCTTTGGCATTTTACGAAAAGAATTCTTTTTGTAAATGATTTCCGAAAATCAAGGCATATGCCGGCGCTGTAAGTTGAAAACCAGAAACCGTGTCCGGCCTGCAGGTCAGGATAAAATTCATAATTGTAATCTGAAATAAAACAGGGACCTATTCCCAATTGACGATCCAGGTTAACCAGGAAATTAAAATGTATGGGTGACAGGTGAAAATCATAACACGATCCCTTTTCTGACAATAATCCGATTCCCAACTGAGATTCCAGCTGATACCGGACAAATTCTTTATTCCATTGCCAGCTTCTGCCATATTGCAATTGTGGTCCATTGAAAACAAATCCGTAATTCATACTTTCCCTGACCTGGCTGTAATTCATGATGAAATATTGTTCATGAATTCTGAGGGACTGCGATTTGAGCAATGATGAAAAACAAAGAAGAATAAAGAGGATCAAATATCGGTTCATCCGGTGACCTTTTGAATAGGACAGATTCAGTATGCGTTTACCCTATGCGAATTAGGTTGCAATCATTTCCGAACAGCACCAGAGGTGCGACATTATGGTAGAATTTATGTATTTGCGATACTCCAAGCATCAGAGGTGCGACATTATGGTAGAAATTATGTATTTGTGATACTCCAAGCACCGTAGGTGCGACATTATGGTAAATAAAATCTATTTCATAGACCTTACATTCATTCCTGGGATAATGATCTTAAATAATACATTTTTCCGAGGAATTGATATCTTTATAATACAGTGGAAATCCGCAAAAAATAAAACACAAATGCAATCCCAAAAACTCTTTAGAATTAAAGAAGTAATAAAACTTTTCTTAATCTTCTTTCCGTTGAATGTATTTTCTCAGACAGACAATGTTGAATTGCAACGAATGTATGATGAAGACCAGCGTTCAAGAATGAATAATAATATTGACTGGTCGGTTTTAATTAACCAGGACAAAGAAAGGGAAAAACGGGTATATGAAATGATAAACCAGGGACTGATTATTACAGGTAAGGACTATTACAATTCTGCTATGATTTTTCAGCACGGAAGCGATACCATTGCTTCCACTATGGCAGTAAAACATATGAGAAAAGCCATAGAATTGGACCCTTCAATGAATAAATGGTTGCTCGCTGCAGCGATTGACAGGGACTTAATGCGAAGGCATAAGCCGCAGATATACGGAACCCAGTATATAAAAAACAATGGCGAAAAATGGAAACGGTATACCATTGACACTACACAGGTAACCGATGAAGAACGCAGGTATTATAACGTGGAAACCCTGGCTGATCAACGCGAAAAGGAACGTGTTTTGAACCTGGTACCGGTTTCTGAATTTTATTCAACATCCGGCTCAATAAGTGAAACCATAGATTTGATAAAATCAGAGAACAGCAAAGGAATTAATTCAATTTACAACACCGCTGAAAACGGGCTCAATGATTTTGGTTATGAATTGCTCAATTCCAATAAAGAAAAGGAAGCATTGCAAATCTTTATATTGAACACAGAATTGTATCCGAATGCGTTTAATGCGTTTGACAGTTTGGGTGAATGTCTAATGAAAATGGGTAAGAAAGAAGAAGGAATAAAAGCCTATAAAAAATCCCTGGAACTGAATCCGGGAAATGAAAATGCAAAGAGAATCATTAATGGAGAAAAATAAATGCCTGCCTTATCCGATTATAATTCCATTGGTATAAAGTATGACAAGATAAAGGCCGATTTGTAACCTTACAATAAATCAGTCGTCATATCTGAAAATATAATATTCATGTTTTTAAACCATTACATTAAAACATGGATCATTGCGCTATCCACTTTTATTAGTGCAAACGGATTCACTCAAAACAACGATCCTGTTACCAATTACAACTATTTTGTAAGAACGCTGAATGAGCATTATGGACTGTTTCCTTATAAGAACATAAACTGGGACTCGTTATGTATGTATTATTCTCAGTATATTAACCAGGAGACCTCACCGGATACGCTGTTCTTCACCCTTTGCAGGTTAGCGGGGCATTTAAAAGACAAACATGTATGGATTGACAATGACAACTATGCTTATAATTACTCAATAGGTAAAATTGCCTTAACCGCCAGGATGGATTCCATTTTCGGTGCCAGGAAAAAACTGAAGGATTCAGGGACAATAGAACGCACCTATCTTGATAAGAATTCTTTTACATCGCCAACCTGCAATATAATAGCCGGAAAAATAGACAGCGTAACCGGGTACCTTTCGCTCGACTGGTTTGACGGGAACGTAAAAAAATGTGATTCGGCAATGAATAAAGCAATGCACAGTATTTCCGGTTGCCAATACCTGGTAGTGGATATACGGAACAATATTGGAGGTACGGATTCGTCTTCGCTTTTAGTTGCCAACTACCTTGTAAAAACCAATCACTGCTACCAGGTTTCGAAAATAAGGGATAGCAGGGATAAAAGCGGGTATTCCCTGCCCTTGTACTGGCATACCGATCCAAGACAGGGATCCGGATTTAAAAAGATCGCAGTGCTGATAAACCGCTACACGATAAGTGCAGCGGAAACATTCTGCCTGGCACTTAAAGATCAACCGGAAATCCTGTTCATCGGGGAACCGACAGCAGGAGCGTTTTCAGATGCAACCGATGCCATTCTCCCTAACGGATGGCATTTCTCGTATTCCATAGGTGTTTGGACGGATTGCCAGGGAGTGTTGTGGGAAGGAAAAGGCATTCAGCCGGATTACAGAATAAATAGCATGGAGCCTGAATTGACTGATCGGGATGTGTACATTGACCAGGCATTAAAAATCCTCAAAGGCAATTCAATAAAACCACTCCGGTAAGCCAGGATAAGTATTCATATAAATAAATCCTAAAATATGCCAACCATTGTGAAAAAAGGCGATGCCCAATGGGTAAACATGAACGAATCTGGATCATGTATCTTCTCTATAACTCACTCCAATCGATGCTATATGTATTTCCCAGCAGATCATTATAAAATACTGATACCTTTTTTAAATTTGGAATGCTGATAGGAGTTTCGGGAGTAAATGAATATACGCCTGATACACAAGTACAACCATTGAGGTCAGCTCCTTCATTTTTTAAGTACGGAGAAGTATAGAACTGATTCATGTTAGCATCTGTGAATTGAATACTTACGTCAGTCAGAATATTCACCGGATCAACAGAAGTTCCATTTGGCAATTTGTATTCAAGAGAAATAGAAACAACATTTCCATCATTATTCGTATGCAAAGTAGGCAGAACAAAAATCTGATTCTGACCCGCCTGATCATTCGAATATTCCATTGTGCAGGTATAGTCATCAATATTTATTGAGTATATCCCTTTTTCAAACAATTTCCCATATATAGTTCTTCTTATACCTGAATAGAAACCACCATTGCCATCCGGATTAATGAAGTATGTATAGATATCATTATAAGGATTACCGGTTGGTCCAAACATAGATATCTGTGTAGGTTTTGAGAATCCCTCTTCACCTTGTAACTCGATCATATAATCTATATTTGCCGTATCAATATCTGACAGAAGTGCAGGCGTGTTGTTTAATCCCCATTTTGCCGCTTTTACACCGAAACGTGTTTTAATAAATAGCTGCCTTTTATCAAGAACGTCAGGCTTTCCGTCATTATTCGCATCAGTGTTTTTTGCAAGTGATTCAAAAAATCCATCGATCTCTTTGAGCCTGTTAATCTCATCAGTACTAATAATAATTTCATTACCAAAGGGATCATGTGACGGGATAACACTTGTCCCCATGATTGTCAGGTCAGCAAGATCGATTGTAGTATTTTCACCATCCGCTAAATTGCTCAGCGGAAGCAAATTCAGTCCTTTTGCTGAAAGTGTTCCGATGTATGTATTGTTTGTATCAAGGAAAACAAATGATGTGGCAGTTCCCAACCTGGCACTTGCAGAAAATGCGCCATTGACGATATCTATAAATTCAGATCTGAGCATTCCGTTATTAAGATTTACCACAAGCACTTTCTTTGCATCAGAAAGTGGCAGATCTGATGCGGATAGTGATTCTGTACTTTTCGTGGAACCTTGCGAAATTCTTCCTTTGATAATTATTCCGGTACTTTTTGATTTTTCTTTCTCACAGCTGACAATACCAATCAATATGAGAGTTATGATGATAAGATTTTTCATGATGGGTTCTTTATTGAAAATCATATTCGCAAATCTTATTATTTATTTTAATATAGGTTATCAAGATAATCATAATTTGAACAGCTGGAGTAAAGTTTCCAAGAAAATTAGCGTGTCATGCTGGCAAGTACTTGTTAAACATGGTAGTAATTTCTTCTATTCGAACCGGACCATCGGATATCTCAAAGCACCAGCGGTGCGACATTATGGTAGAATATCTGGTTGCCTTACCATACTCCAAGCACCAGCGGTGCGACATTATGGTAAAACAAAATCTATTTCATAGACCATTTTCATACCAGAGATGATGATCTTTACTATTACCACTTCATATTTTACTGTAATTACATTCGGTAGGTGGCTTCGCCCCCTAACCCCCACTTCATTCTTTTTCTTGCCAAAAAGAACGAAGCAAGAAAAGGCAAGACAAAACGACCCCCGCCCGCTCTGCCGAAAGGCCCCCCTTCGCTAAGGCTACGGTGGTTAAAACAGGAATTTCTAATAACCGGACGACAAGCTCGTTTATAAGAAATTCCATGCCTTTCGACATTCACTGCTTCAGCCCCTCCTCGTTTTGTCATGGCCAGCCCACGGTGCTTTGAACTTGGCTGTGCTATAATTTTATGGTACGAACAGCACCAGCGGTGCGACATTATGGTAGAATATTTGCCAGCCTTATCATACTCCAAGCACCAGCGGTGCGACATTATGGTAATTAAAATGGAATTGATACCTTTATAATGCTTCGAAAACCGCAAAAAAATGAAAGTAAGTAAGTTATTAATGGAGAAAATAAATTTCTGCTGCTATGCCCCACCCGATTAAAACCATTGTGAAAAAAGGCGATGCCGTGAAGAAGCAATTCCTTGGAGTCAATTTTGAAGTGCTGGCCATTGGCAAAGAGTCCATGGTAACAAAGATGCTATTCAAACAGTCTGATTTTGCCCCGTTTCATAAGCATCCCAATGAACAAAGCGGGTATGTTATTTCAGGCAAATACAAATTGCTATTTGATAATAATGAATACATCCTGGCCGCCGGAGATTCATACTCCATTCCTGCCAATATGGAGCATTCCCTTGAAATAATTGAACCCGGTGAAATTATTGATGTATTTACGCCGGTGAGGGAGGAGTATTTGTGATGTATCTTTAAGGCGAATGGAAAGCCGAGTGTTTATATGCACTTATTGTACCGATAACCTTTCCGACCTGCCTAGCATCAAAGGGTATATACGCTTTAAGCATCAGATTAATATTGTATACATTTCAGATCATTTACCAAGATATGAATTAGCTATATATGATTCGATAAGTTCTTTTTCATAAATTTTTTCGAGCTTATTAAAAACATGTATTAAAATAGGCGTTGAAGGTTTAGAAAGAAACCGACCAATAACCGCCAATAATGGTCCGGAAAGGGCTGATATAGCTAATAGAAAATTAGGATTCTTTTGGGCTAAGCCTGCATAAATCAAAGTGGCCGCAGAGTTGACCATAGAAACAATTGCGCCATTGAGAATAAAGCTATGGCTTATTAAGCTTTTGTTACGCTCATTCTTCAGTTTCTCAAGTTCATCTATAATTTGATTAAAATTACTTTCGTTTTGCTCATTTGATTGATTAATCCTAGGACTAAAAAGTTCTCTAAGTTTTTCTGCAAATTTTTTTTCTTGTGTTATAACAGAATAAAACGATGAGGTTGAAATGCCATCTAAAAATGCAAAGTGACCATCATTAAATAGCTTAGCTAGACAATTGTGTAGTTGAAATTGCTCCTTATTGTAATAGTCAATATCAATTTTTGGAAATTTTGGAATCTCCTTGTCAAAATAAGTGTATGGATGCAGGGAAAAATCATCAACGATACTTAAAACTGACATCAAAGCAAAATCAGCATTTGACAATTTAGATATTTCAATATTTTGAAAAATATTTCTTGTTTGGGGATACCACATAATTGGTGGAGGAAGTATTCCAATTGAACCATCTTTAATAACATTTTCCAATAATAACAAATCACAAGCTATGCCACCTATAAAATCAAAATACCTATAATCATCCTTAATGTCCTTTAATGCCCGAGAAAACAAAAAATCCCAAATAACCACTCTATCTCCAATTAAGAAACCAAGTTTTATTAACTTTTGAAAATCGCTAACCATACCATATCCAACTGTTTGTATTAACTTCTTATCTCTAGTAAACGAAGCAGTGTCCGTTATTGCATCATCAAGTAATGAGCTATTGTATATATCATCAATATCTTTTTTTAAACGCTCTAATGAAAAAATATTAATTCTTCCAGGAAAGAATATAGGTTGTTCGTATTCATTAGTTTCTATATGAAGTCTTTCTCTTATGGAATTAATATACTTTATTGATATTTCTGTTACTCTGTCTTTCATGATAATAATATATGTTGCAATAAGGACATGGTATGTACAGTTGCATGATTCTGAGCGATTATTTGTCTAGTTAGCAGAGGGTAGCCAAAAGACTGCAACCTCGAGCACAATATCGGCCGAAGGCAATAGTTATTTATTAATTATTCTTAGAATATACTTTATCCCATAAGGATTTAGTTCACCTTTTCTGTTTATATAGTTATTATATTGATCTGAATCTAAAACCAAACCAGTATTATTTGTAATATCAAATCTTAGCTTGTTACTACCTTTTTTGATAAAATTTTTAATATTGACCTGATTAAGTTTTAAATATCCTGCAAAATTTCCAATTATATTACAATTTAAAGCTACGAGACACAAATCATCTACAACAAGACTAAATAATGCTTCTTCAATTAGTTCAATATTATAATCAATATGAAACTCTTTCTCAAAAGAATAGGAACCACCTTTGGTTGCTTCTTCATCAGTAATTAATTTAGTGTGGCAAATCCATTTTGAAGATGAAAGTTCAGGAAAAGTGACATAACCCTTCCAATAACCGTTGTCTGAAAATGCAAAAGAGCTTTTCGCTTCTAAACGATATGAAGGTGATCCTATAAATTGAGTAGTTTCATCACTTACTATATCAATTACTTTGTTACGGACGGATTTTAAAAAGAAAAAATTCCATCTTCCAATTTTGCTTTTGAAGATTATAAGTATCAAGATCAATAAAATTAATAAAGCAAAAATTGGTATATGTACCTTAAAAATGAAAATGTCATAAATTTCCTGAAGTACCATAGGCATTTTTGGCTTTATCGGTTTTAATATTTCTACAAACACATATAGAAAAAACGCCCAAAAAGCTATAAATCCTTGATTATTGTTGCACCAATTTCTAAATTTTCTCATTTGTCTGAATTTTGGTATAATTGTTGTCAACCTTGGCGGTATCTTTAGTTTCCGATTTCGAAGCACTTTCATATCAAGTTACAATTATTTAATACGAACTGTGCGCCTCGAATAAGCACTGCATCGGCAACTAACTACCACATGTTGGTAGCAGTATTTAAGCAAGGTTCATTTAGTATTTAATCATTATTCTAAATCTTTGATATTTCTTTTTGGTAAAATACTATTAGAAACTTTTCTTATAGTACCCTTTCCAGGAGAAGGACTTCCTGTATTATGTTTTGCCCAGCAAGATTTAATCAAAATTTCTGTTTGTTTCAATTCTTGTTGAATCATATATTTTGTAGAATAATTATCCGATAAAATAGTAAATAAATCACCTAAATAATAGGAATTTTTTCCAATGCTTTCGATATACATTTGAATTGATTCTTTCCATGTTGCGGGCCTCTCACAACTGATTATTAAAGCAATTATATGCCTGACTTTTGGATCAGGATATTCAATTAAATATTTGTTTAATAATAGAATAAGTTTATCAGAAAAAAAGTCATCTTTATACCAATTCATAATATTAAAGGGCATAGCTATAACAATCTTCTTTAAACATTCACTATACTCTTTCGGAAAATCATCAGTTAATTGAAATCTAGCGCCTCCAACTCCTCCAAAACCATTTTTTGCTAGAATAGGTGCAATTAACAATAAAACTCTCGTAACTTCATTCCATGCATGAAATATAGATTTGGCTAATTCTTCCTTTAAGACTGATGAAATGAATTCGCTATTTCTTAATGCCCGCGATGCAGATCTTGTTAAGTCCATAAGGTTCTTAACATCATAATCCTCTAGGAAAGAATGAATTGTTTGATGATATGGTTTTATGCTGTCATAATTATTATCTGCAATAACATCTTTTATATCATCTGGTAATCTGGAATTTTTTACTCTAGCTTCTAACTGATCTTGAGTCATGCCCTTATTGGTTTCATTCAATGACCATTTGATATTCGTAAACGGGTCAATGTCTTCTTTTAATCCTATTTTCCCATGGACAATTGCCGATAATCGCTCTAATTCAGAAATAAGCTTTTTTACAACATCTTCTCTAGCACCATCTGTTCCTGAATAAAATTCAATAATTTCGGGGTAGTACACTGAATGTTTTATATCAAACATATAATTTGCAAACTCATCCGAAATTTTCATTCTACTTGCAGCAAAGTAATATATCCAATATGAAAATCTAAAACGTAAATTCCCATTGTGATTTACGACAATTTGAGTGTTCTTTAAAACAGCAAGAAGATCAGAAATATTTGTAGAATTATAATTCTTCTTAGCAAATGGGACAGTTTCCCTAAAAAATTCGTCTTCAGTAAAGGTTTCTAGATTTCTTCTTAAAAGAAACTCACAAAAATAACCCACTATAAAAGAGCAATTTTGTTCGTCCAATTCATTACCATAAAATAAATTGCCTGGATTTTCAAAAATAACTTTAAGTATATAGGTAAAAACTTTCGATCGATTGACAGGTCTGTTCTCAAAATTATTAATAAAAGCAATTAGAATTTGCAAACAATTTATAGGTGTTCTATGAATATTTAAATCAATAAGATCAATATTTAGCCTTTCAAGTACTTTGTTTTCTTCAGCAATATGTTGTTTGTTGTTAATATATTTTACAAGTTTTCTCAACCCCGATCTATCTAGCTCTTTTAAATAAAGTTGTTTAAAACCTTCATGGCTCTCCTCTGAGTCTAATCCATCAATGATAATTGAATCGTGAAAATTGGATAAAATAATAAAAGGTATTTCTGGAAATATGTTTTTTACTTTTGCTAATATCTTCGATGCATCTTTCATTGAATTTCGCCAGTTATCAAGTAATAAGCACCTTATATATTGTCTATCAACCTCATAACTTAAAATAGCATTATCAATATCAGAAATAGCTTTGGAAAAACTCCAACCTTCGCAATCAAGATATAACCAAAATTTTTTATTTAATTCCCATGACTTTAGTGATAAATACCTTGCATAACATGTAAGTCCAAATTGAGGTGCGGCGATTATCTGATAATTTTGAGAATTATTTAAAATATTTATATAATCGAATTTTTCGCATTTATCTTTTATAAAAGTGGAATTTGGAGGTGAAGTGCTTAATGTCCTTTCAATCCAATCTGGAGTCTGAGAATAAGATTTCATTGAAATATTAAATTCAGTTTCTAGCCTTTTTGTAATAAAATCGTCTGAAGTAATCTTGTTCTCTACTACAAATTCTAAAATTCCAGAGTCAGTACCTGAGAAATCTCTACCAGCCATGAATTTCCTTTGTTTTTTAACCCATTGCCTATATTCTATTCTAACCAAATCAGTATCATTAAATGTCAAAATTGAATATCCAAGTGTATCATTTTTATCAGAAAAAAGCTGGGGAGAACATATTTTTATAGACCCATTGTAATTAGTAACAATCTCCTGATCATGAATATGACCATTTATCAAAATATTTATATCTCTTTTGATCATCGATTTCAGTTCATTTTGTGCCCAATTTGATAAATGTTCAATTGGGTGATGCATAAGCAAGACTTTTTTTCTTCCACTAGTTTCACTTATCCACTTATTTATGGAAGTTGTTTCAATTTTCAACTTGCCTTTATCAATTATGCCGTTAAATCCACCAGATGAACAGAGAGCACTGTTAAGCAAAAAAATGCTTATTTCAGGTACTAAGTTTTCCGAATAGCCATAGAGATTAAAATGTGGTAATTCAAGTTTCTCATTGCAAAATTTCTCAAATGGGATGAATTTTTTCAATAAAATATTATCGTTTGACTTGATAAATTCATTGAATTCTGATTCAGAATATTCTTTTGAAATCGTTTCATTATGACTATCAAGATTATTTTCAACGATATTCCTGTTTAAATCATGATTACCTGGTAAACAAAAAATGTTCTTAATATGAACGAATTTAACTAAACGAACAATGAAAGCATCATAAAAACTATTATAAATAATTTCATTGCTACCCGCTTTCACAAGATCCCCAGTAATAATGCAATATGTACTATCTTTATTTAGATTTGATTCTTTTTCTTTTAGATCATCAAAGAAAGAATTTAGAATAAGTCCTTGATTTTCTGGTTCATTTTTTTCAAAATGAATGTCTGAAATATGAATTACTTTTATATTACTCATTTTCGATTCACCTTTTGGAATTTAGTAGGTTTTAAAAATTATACAAATTTTTTACGAGGAAATGTTCTTAGCTAAACAAGATCATATGGAATACTAAATACATGTGTTTTATATTACCGTTCGGATATACACAGTGGCAATCAGTAAGATTTCCTAACACTATCACACCGCTTTGAACTGACTGTCAGTGTCATTTTTGGTACCGAAAGATACTGCATAATCAGGCTCATGATTACATTTTGAAATTAATACTTTCTAAATGGATTTTTAATGGCCTTACAGGGCGCATTTTCAGCGCCCCTTTGGCCATACTTTAACACCCTCGGAATAACAATTGAATGTTTTGGGTACTGTTTAATACCTCGGGAAGGCAAAAAGTAACCCTCGGTTGAAATTTTTTTTTTGTTAGGCTTGAAATATAAACACTAAAATTTTATGTAATGCCTTTGGCATTAGGAATTTTAACACAAAGAACACGAAGTGGGATCGTCACAAAGAACACCAAGTAAAGATCACAAAGAAAATGACTAAGATTAAAACTTTGTGATCTTAGTGAAGATTTCACTTTGTGAACTTTGTGGTTGAATAACATCTGCTTTAGCGGAGGCGTACTGTTTGTTGACTAAAGTCAACCGGATTTATACCGCCCAGCCACGGAGTGGCGATATCTTTGTAGTAATTGCTGTGATTTTGGAACGCTTGAGCCACGCTAGTGGCGGCATCTTATGATTTCGCCACTAGCGTGGCTCTGTGTTTACAGGAAGCGTTCATACTACAAAGATACCGCCACTAGCGTGGCTATTGCTTAAACCTTCGGTTTAAGCGTAGGAACCGGTCATCGCAATGACGATATGAGTTAGGCAGTGCTTAAATCGGAGCACCCGCTGAAAGCAAAGCTTTCAGGCATTCGTGTGCATTCGTTTTAATTTTTTATTCGTCTTTAATTCGTGGTTAATTGTTTTGAGCCATTTAGTCTTATTAATTAGGTATTATTAGTTTTGATTTGTGCATTCGTGGCAAGTTAAGGCCGCTAATATACCGCCCAGCCACGGAGTGGCGATATCTTTGTAGTAATATCTATGATACTGGAACACATGAGCCACGCTAGTGGCGGCATCTCAAGATTTCGCCACTAACGTGGCTCTGTGTTTAAAGGGAAACGTTCTTACTACAAAGATACCGCCACTAACGTGGCTATTTGATCCGAATTCTCCAGTTTTATTCTATTTGTCAATGAATTTTATATCATCCAAATAAATAGTACATCCATTAGGATTCCAGGCCCTATCAGTTACCCAACAAAATCCACCAATCATGGAGGTTAAATTATCGTCGCTTGTAAAATCAATCCTGTATTCCTGCCAATTAGCTGTAAGCGTGATGACACCAGTTGTTCTGGCAGGATTTACACTATCACTATATTTTCCGGTCACACCACCGACTTTGAATTCTGCCTTTTCTCCACCGTGATTGCCCTTTGCCATGAATACTAAACTTTTCGCACATGAAAAATCGTATTTAATTGGGTCAGGCCTTGACTCTCCCCACTTGCAACCATAACAGAACCAGTAAATACCTGCCCCTATCCAGCCATCGTTTTGGCACGGTTCCTTAGTTCTTGCTGAATATTCGATTTTCGTGCAGGTTTCTCCGGAATACGGGGCTAAATTGCATTCTGTATCCATTTTTAAATCATTTGTGTTACACATAAATCCACTTGGAATAAAATATTCTTCAACATTAATAACATAAGGAGATGGACAAGGAGGAGTTTTTACAGTGATAAAAAAAACTGAAGAGTGGGCCAAACCATTTTCACCTGTGCCAATTAAAGTAAATTGATACTTGCCCGGGGCAACATTGCTACCTACTTCTATCATTACCTTGCTATCAAAGTCTGGTAATGTAGGAGCTTCAGGGCTAAAAGTAAACCTTATATCCTGTTGCTGTCCTTGTGTTTCAAGATTAACAGGTTTTTTGAAATCAAATCCCAGAATAGAAGCATTCTTTATTGATGCATTGGTTTCGCTTCTGCCTCCCTGAAACACGACAATTTCCAATGGTTTAATGTTAACCTCAAAATGCGGCTTGCAAACAGAATAAAGTTCGTTACCAAAAAATATAGCTAAAATTGCAATGATGGTTCCAATAATAAATCTCCAATCTTTCCAAATTGGATTTGCGGTTGCTTTTGTTCGTGCCATTGTTTTAAAATTTTATTTCATTAATAATTTGTAGCTATTTACAAGTCCGGCCGATTTTATAAAGTGACCCCATGAGCGCATCATGTCCCCGCCAATGAGCCGTTGCATAGATGGAAGCTTCCTGATTGTTTTTGGTACTGTTTAATACCGCGGGAAGGCAAAAAGTAACCCTCGGTTGAATATTTTTTTTGATAAGATTGAAATATAACC